>NZ_JBQKUM010000014.1:0-73136 GCF_054968605.1 Pseudoalteromonas sp. G5_S1_14_S5
TAAAACCTTCACAGGTTGAATTCTTACCCGTGGCATTTTCTAGCTCGAAAATGCCCCTTTATGATTTAGAGTCGAAGCTCATACACTTCCTGTTAATGTGCATTTGCCCTACTAAATGTTATGCGATGGCGTAAATTTTTGCTTGACCTCAAGTTAAGTTGAGGTATTAAGCTAATTTGTGTTGATACTTTAGATCATTGATAAAAAGGATACTTGAATATGACAAGGATCGAGCACTTAAATATTACAGTTCCAGATATTGACGCTGCATTGGCATTTTTAGTTATTGTAGCTCCGGACTTTAATGTACGAAAAGATGTTAAATCTCCAGATAGACATCGTTGGGTTCATGTGGGCAACAAACAAAGCTATTTTGCACTTCAAGAGCCTCATCTAGACTCACTTGTTCCCCAAAGTTTTCAAAGAACGTATAAAAACTATGGTCTAAACCATATTGGCTTGGTTGTGGATGATCTTGAAGCTACAGAGGAGCGGCTGATTGAACAAGGCTATGATAGGGGTATTTTGGCTCCCGAAGAGACATATCGTAAAAGGGCATACTTTTTCGACAAAGCTGGCTTCGAGTGGGAACTAACAGAGTTTTTGTCTGACGTAGAAGATGAAATGTACCTATATGAGTAAGTTGCGAAAATCGCATAAATGTACGAGAGTAAACAAGTCTCATATTGAGTATTAAAGTGTCATACTAAGGATTAAAGTATCATACTCAAAAGGCAGCGAAGATTTGATCTCGCTGCCTTTTTGCTGCTTTCTCTAGCACATTTTTGCCCCGAAATGCGTTAGACCAAATACTCTACGAAATAAAGGGCCGTGCGTTTTCCCTACCAAATCTAATCCGATGAAAGAGAGTCAGACCGAGCTTATTTTAGGCGTATGTAGGTTGAAAATCGTATTGCTCCGAAGCCGCCGGAGTTATACGGAAACTTTCGGCAATTTCTGAAGTTCACATCCTAGACGCTAGGCAATACGGGCATTAGATTGAGCGAGAGTATAATTAGCGTTAATATTGGTTGCATATGATTTCGGAATAAATCCGTCTAATAAGCGTTATATGCTGAAGAGGTAAATATATACAATGGGTCGATACCTAAGAGATGAATCAATAAAGAATGTAACGATTGACGAAGGTGTACTCAAAGACATTAGCGATGAGTTTTTATCAAGAGCTTTAAAAATCAATGAGACCATACCCGAAAGTGAAAGGGCTACATCACCGAAAACTCAACTGGTAAGTTACGTAATACGATTTGACCGAAAAGGTTATCGTTTTTATAGCATTGAAGAATTATTGAAATTCTATAAGAGTGCGGGCCAAGTAGAGAGAGTTATTATTTGTATGGAGTCTCAGGAGAGTAGGCATACTAATAGAGAATTTGGCTGTCATAGTGAGCTCAGGTTCGATTCCAATGATCCCCAAAATTGCTGGCTATCCGTATCGAATGAAGAGAAAGACTGGGTTGAATCAACGTACTCAGCATATCGAGACATCATTTCAGCCATTAAGAATAAAAACGGGCTAATACGTACATCTTGGACACCATTGGTAGTACAAGTTGGGGGAGTTATAGTAGGGTTTTTGCTTAGTTTGGTAATTGCTGAAAACGTAAGTCTTTTGCTGTCAGTCGATAGCCCTTTTGTGGTTAGCTTTTTATTTGTATTGTTAATATATTCGAACCTATGGATGTATCTGAACCAATTAGTACTGAAAGGTATTGATTTCTCATTCCCTAATGTTAGGTTTCAGCGAAAGAATTCGTATGTTTTACACTGGACAGTCCAAGCAGTCGTAGGCGGTGTAATTGCTGCTTTTATTCTGTATATAATAGGTCTCGGAATGGAACAGGTTGCTGATATCTTGAAGTCTCTGCTAGTGGAGCGCATATAACGAATAAGGATTGAGCTTTGCGTAACCAACGTTAAATCCCAATTGTTGAACAAGCCGAGCCTCTACTCTATATAAGTAAACTGTGTGATTTGCTCTCGAAGGGGGGCAGCGTCAGTTTTTCATCAGGTTGGCTCAGCCATTGCAAGCAATGAGTACAGAGCGTTTTTAGCTAATCGCTGCCCCATTCCAAACTAGAACTGTTCTGTACCTCATCACGATAAGAGGTTGTTTGACCAACTTTTTCTTATGCATGTAATCTATCTGCACTCAGCAAACGATAAGGATTGATTAATGGGAATCTTTGACATTATCTTTGGTAAAAAAAAATCTACAGAGCAAGTTAAAAACGATGAAACTAACAAAGTTTCATCAGAGGTAAAGCAAGCCCCTGAGCAATATAAAACATTAGCCCCACAGAATGCAGACTTAATAGAGGGAATGCAGTTTCATGCAACATGCCAACTGCGCACTCCTATAGCTGTATTAGAAAGGCATGGAGAAGTCTATTTAGGTGAAGGTGAGCCTCCAAAATATGGCAGTCCTCAAGATGGAGTATGGATTGCAAAGTTAGATAGTGCTTATGACTTTCTTGCCGAAAGCAGGACTTGTTCGTCAGATGCAGGGGAAGTAAAAGCTGAAGAATATATAGCTTATGCTATCGGGCTTCTGCGTATTTTTGAATCAGATAAAACCATTTCAGAAAAAATGGCTGAAGCAGTATCTTATGCTGAAAATAGCGAAGAAAAAAAACAGATAGAACAAGGTATTTTGACGTGTTATCGGGAGTCAAGCATCGTTGATGTGATGGCCCGTTATATCACGGAGTCAGAACGTTTTGAATATTATCTAGATAAGCCTGAAAAACTTACTCTTGTAAACGGAGTTAACGATAAAATTGCATCCTCTTTAAAAGAGTCAGGCATCCAAACAATCAAAGAGCTATCGTACCTTACAGAAGATGACTTGATTAACATCAAGGGTATTGGAAGAGTAAGAGCACAGAAAATCATAGCACAGTTTAGTCGAGTGCGTTGAACGTCTACGAATATGAGGTACTTATGACAAAAAGTTGGCCCCCATGTGGGAGAATTGCACACCTTGCAGGTGGTCTGACTGCTCAAGTCGAACCTATGAGCGACCAAGTTATCTTGTGGCCCCAAAGTATCGATGGCAAAGAGGTACAAATATCGATCCCGACTTTTGGACGATTATATTATGCGCTGGAGAAATACGACCTTTGTATCGTTGGTGTTGAGTTTATGACTGATCAAAGTGAGTATTTAGGAGAGGCTCCTACACAGTTTCGAGGTTATGCTAAGCAGCAGAAAATCTGGCCAAATTGGGATGCATTTCAGTTATGGCGCAGCCTAGCACTTTCTTCTTTTGAGGCCAAAGATGGACTTGGTTACGACTTATCAAATCGCATTTCATATCAATTAAATGCCCTCAACGATAAGCTTAAGAATCTATCAATTAAGTATCGAGATCAGCTTAATGCAATTGTCTTAAAGAATGACTTTATCGATGGACAAAGATTCCATGATGGCTTTACCAATCTTGTGTATCAAGAGTTCCATTCATTCCTGTTTGAAGCAGGAATATTAAGAGATTACCTGTGCGAGTATGTTTACAATTTTTCTTCAACCGCTGGTTTAAAATTGACGCATAAGAACTCTGACAAAATAAAAGAGATTACAACTGCAAACGGTTTGCTGAAAGCGTTAAATAATGCCCCTGAACTGTCAGAGTTGGAAGAGCAACTTAAGGTAAGTATGGCACCTGATGGGTGGTTATTCGAGCTAGGAATATACAGGGATCTAGTCATGCATACTGCTCCCATTAGCATTGCCAGCCATCAGTTGTATGCTATTCAAATTGTGCACGAGTTTCCTGATGGAAAGCAGCTCCCCTCGGTAAGGTTTCCTCTACCAGATAACATTGAATCGGTTTACAAAGATCGGTGTCGTAGAGGGGACTTTCGCAAGTACATTGAACAGTTTGATGCGCTATGTGAAAAGTCGCTTGATGAATATGGGAAATATGATTGCCTAGAATATGCAAACAAAATACATGGTTTGCTATCTAATTTAGCCCTTTCAATTGGGGGATTGTCTCCAAATGAACCCAAACGAATGGTATTTACTAAAACTCATGAAGGTACAAATGCTCGGACTAAGTTTATGGGAACAACTGATGAATTTTAGACGGCTGACTTCTCAAGTTTAACTAATATAAACAAATGATTCAGAGTGAGTGTCCTAAAACACTTTGTCCAAACTCGTGTCAAGCCACCAGTTTGTCTAGCACCACCAGTTCTAGCACGAGCTTGCCCCGAAATCACTTAGACCAAATGCTCTACAAAATTTAGGGGCGTGCGTTTGTCCTACTAAATCTAATCAGACGAAAGAAGATAAGTCCATGCTCATTTGGAGTGCAATCAGGGTGAAAATTGTATTGCTCGGAGTCCGCCGGAGTTATACGGAAACTTTCGGCAATTTCTGAAGTTCACATCCTAGACGCTAGGCAATATGGGGGTGAGATTGAACGTGAGTATAATTAGCGTTACTATCGGTTACATATAATTACGGAAAAAATCCGTCTAATAAGCGTTATGCCTCTTTCCTTGAGGCATCTTTAATCAAGACATCTTGTCCTTGAAATAGTATCCAATAATGAATCCAAGTGATGTACCGAAGCTGTTAATTATCAAGGATAGGACACTCTCAAGCTCTAAGGGTTTGACCATCCCTTCTTTAATCTCAATTCCACTGTACTTTAGAGTTAGTAGCCATTGCATTGATAAGTGGTTGTAATATAAAACAAAAACCCCAGCTAGAATCAACAATAGAAACAGCCCAACAAGAAAGTATGTTGTGAGGTTACTACGAGTTTTAATATCGTTTTGTTTCTTCAGTGCTTCGACGAGCTTTTCTTCTGCTTGGCTAACAGATGATTGACTTGAAGAAGATTGATTTTCCTTTTTTACCTCATTGTACTGTTTTACTAGCTCATCAATGTTCAAATCATCAGCCATTAGTATCTCCCTCGGAGAGAATATCTATTACTGAGGCATACTCCTGACTATGCTTACGCATTCTTGGCAGTGTCTTATTTGTGAGGGTACTAATGTGGTCAATAAATGTTTTGGTTGATGTTCGGACATCACCACTTTTTTTCATGTTTGGATCAAGTTCAATCATCAAATCCACCATCTTCTGAATCATATCGAGCGCGGAAGAAATTGCTTCATCGAGTTCTTCTCTAGAAGTCTCTGTGTCGCTTTCAATTTTTTTCAGGTGAGTAAAAACATCACTAATTTGCGATTTTGAATACTTCATGGCTTACCATTTAGGAACAACGTATGTCGTAAATTATAAAGCAATATGAGCGTTGTGGAAGAGGTTTGTATGTGAAAACAAGCGGCATAACAAATAAGGATTAAGCGTTGCGTAGCCAACGTTAAATCCCAAGTGTTGAACAAGCCCGAGCCTCTATATAAGTAAATTGTGCGATCTGCTCTAGAAGGGTGGCGGCCTTGATGCTTTTCTCAAGGAGAGCGCGGTCTCCGAAGGGCAGAGGTTTCGATACGTAATCTGATACGACCTGCACGTCAGTTTTCCTATTTGCCATACCTGTAGTTATTCATGACTTGCTAATGTTCGATTTTACGAAACTGATTTTTGTCCAAAAATCAGTTTTACAGGCTGGTTTTTCACCCGTGATATTCTTATCTAGGATTATTCTAGTTGACGCATATGAAAAAACTTATTAGATTAAGTTTATCGGACTGTAGCGCAGCTTGGTAGCGCACCGTCATGGGGTGTCGGAGGTCGCTGGTTCAAATCCAGTCAGTCCGACCAAAAACCTTTGAGATAAAGTGGGAAGTTCCTAAGAACTTTCCCCTTTCAAGTTGCTCAGCAACATCCGCAGAGTTCTAACAGTCATGATATGTACCTGAACTTATCGCTATCAAACTCCCTGCTTGTGATCTCGTTTAATTTTTTCTGAAGTTGCCTCTATTGATACCCAACATTCTTGCCGCCTTAGATTGGTTACCGCGAGTGTGCGTTATCAACTCGGAAAATAATACATCAAGTACCGTCTTGTGATTATTCGTAGTTTTCTAATTTAGCAAAAACGCTGGCACATTTGTGTCCATCAACGAGTCAGTAGAGCTGTGCTGACTCTGTGATGAGTTGTAACACACCTTTGCCCCAAAACGTCATGTCAGCACCGCTTCTTACTTGGGTTTGAATTCGAGAGTTTTGTAATATTTGTACTAATGACAGGCAAAAAGCAAGACCTGAACTTGATTTAGGGCGACCAGTTCACCACTCTACTAGATAAGTTTATAGAACAACTTATCTAGTAGAGAACAGCAAAAAGTCACTCGGGTTAGTAGCTTTCTTTAACTAATTAATCGCCTAATCTTTCTGATTTTACTTGAGATAAAACGCTAATTACTTCAGTTTGAAACTGTTCGATTGAGCATTCGAAATGATGGAACTCATCATAGCACCGGTTGAATGCCCGGCCCTGAAAGCTTTTATACCAACTGATATCGGTTAACCTATATTCTTCGATATGAGGTTGTATTACATCTATACAGTTCATTTGGAGTAGCATCAAAGATAGTTTTTCTAGAATCATAGAACCAAAGAAATGTTTGGATATATAAGCTTTAAGTTCTTTCTCATCCATTTTATTTACGTAAATGATATGTTCTTCAACTAACCGGTCATAAATCTCGATATATTTTGATTCTGAGTAACACTCAAGTAGTGCTGTAGACTCAGCGATTTGTTCTCTAGTTAAATACCCAAAGAGTTTCTCTCTTAATTCAGCTCGTTTTTGTATCTCATGTTTCATTTTATCGAAGTCGGGTTTATATACTCTGATTTCAGTTTTGGTTTCAGCTCGTTTATAGTCCGTTCGATATTCATCTACAGGTTTATAGTCAAAATATACTTCAAATATAACGCCGATAGCTTCCGCACTTAGATGCTTTGGTTCATTAATCATATTGAGACTATGGTTTAAGTAGGGATTGCATTTGATAGCGGAAATCGTTTTGCTATATATGCCGCCTGATAATCCATATTTATCTCTAACTACTTCTTTTGCTTGTGCTGCTATTGGTTCACCTTCTTTATCTTCATACTCAGCCAACACCAACGATATTGATTGTAGATCGTGGTATGAAAGTTGATTTGGTGTGTTAACCCAAGAGTACTCATATTTCATTTCCTGAGTTATTTGATCCTGAAAATCAAAAAGCTTAAACAACATAGTAAATCTGAGTTCAAGTATTCTGATGTTAATAAGCGGTGTTTCAGCTAAGTGAACTTGGCTATCGTTGCTGGCTGGGTATCTGAAAGTTTGGCCTGTAGGATCAATATCGGCAATATCTTGGATGTAAGGGTCTAACAATGGAATGAGCTTGCTGAAACGCGAGTCTATTACTGATGCATATTCGGTTACCAGATTCCACAGTTTAGATAGATCGTGTGTGGATGCCTCATCTATTGTAGGAAAGGGGTCTAGCTTTCCCCTTAATGAACGATCTTTTGCAACTTTGGCGTCTCTATGCTGTTTTAGCTTAACCTCTCTTTTTGAGGCTAACATTCCTAAGTCTTTCCACCATTTTTTCAGCCGTAATTCCACAGCATGTCTCATGTTGAAACAAATAGGATAAACCAAAAAGTCGAGGTGAGTTCTAAACTCAGAAGATTCTTTCGCTGATCTAATCAGTTCGAGTGCGGCGCTTGAAAAACCAAGAGCATAATCTGTATTTGAACGGGCTTCTCCTTCCGGAGCAAAGCTGCCATTATTACCAACAGTTGCATTCAGGTGAGTCGTTTCACCTCCCGAGAAAGTATCGTTTTCAATTCTTTGGTTCATTATTATATCCTGCAATATGGCCAACATACCATTCAATGAATAGCATATTACCACGATTGGTAATTAGATGATATTTAAATGAAATATGCGTTGGCTTGTGAACCAATGGGGGCAGGTCTTGCTTTTTGTTAGTTAATTTTTGCCATACGCTAACTAATCCGACTTTTACTAAATAAGCAAAACTACTAACTTACTTTTGTCCAGAGGCTTGTTAGACCTGAGGTTTTACTCATGGCACTTTTCTAAAAAGTGCCAGCTAACCCAGATCTGCCCCATTCCTCGTTAGCACAACAGAATAGTGATATTCCTTAGCAGAAAGTTGCGCGATTTTTCTAATGGTTGACCATGTAGAATCGATGTATGGTTTCCCCTGCTCACATAGGTGGTGATTTTTTTTCCATGAAATCGGTTCGGCCAACTGATAAATTGAGTCCATAGAACAAAAAACGCAAAAAAAGAAATAGCCATGATGGCATTTTTCTAAGTCAATAAGATGTGAATAATATGGTGAAGTTGGTCAAGTTTATTTCTCAATTTTCATTTAGTGATGCTTTGTTTAAGGTTGTGCTTGGGAGCGGGCATGAGAGGATATCAGATAAAAGAACTCTCGATAACATGCAAAAATATTACGCAGGTGAAGAAGGCCAACTCGAAACTGTAGTCCAGATTTTACTTGGTAATAGCAATAGTGAAGAGGTGATCTCGGATCTAATTAAGGGCTTTCAAGTTATAAATATTCTATTACAGGAATTGAGTAGCGAAGAGTACCGTACAAAGGCTACTTTTGAGGTTGGACAATGGTCTTTTATCTCAAATATCATGATCCCTCAGTCTACTTGTTTGTACTCAGAGTTCATTGATAGAGTGAACAAATCCTCACCTTTAGCACATTTTGATGCTTATTTACCGTCCATGGTACGTGGATTTACACCATCTCAAATTTTAAAACAATATATGATGGGTAAATGCCATAATAAACTAGATCTAAAGGAAGAAGTTAATGCTATTAAGCCAAACTCTGCACTAACACATAAAAGCATAAAGAAATTATTGAAACAGGTAAAAGAACAATGTGAATTGACAGGGCACAGTGTTGAGTCGATATTCCTGTTAACCATTGAAGAATTAGAAGCATTCATAAACTGCTCAAGATATTTACAATGTGTACATAATGAATGGTCTAAAGAGTTCAGCAACGAGCAAGTATCAGAGTTATATCAATATATAATTCAATGCTATGATTACGCAAAAATAGTCTCATGCGAAGAAAGTTATAAAGATATAAATTCCGTAGGTATCTCTTTATATCCGAGAATGTTTATACACTTCCATAAAAAGCTATTTAATTTTCTATATTTTATCAATGATGACAAGCTAATTTCTGGTTCGGTTTCAAATATAGGATTATATAAAGCCATTAGAGATTCCTTGAGAAGTAATTTATATAATAACCCCGCTCATATTTTGCCCGTAGACCTAATCAATCCGTTTGGGTGTGTTATTGAAGAAATATTTAACAATTGGAATAGTAAAGAATGGAATAGAACTGAGTTCCCTTCAACTAAATCAGGAAGAGTATTAAAGTATCTTAGTCTAAATCTAAATTTCGAATCGATAAACTGTAATTTGCCAGAACTGCTAAATGATGAAGATCATATCTATCATAAACATGAAATTCTTTACTATCAGTCTTTGCATTTTCTTATGACAAGAGAATATGAAAAATCACTAGAGATAGCTCGTAAAAGCCTTGAGTTATGCCAGTCGATAACAGCAGGGAAGATCTCGATTCAATGCGTTGAATTAATCATTATGTTGCAACTGCTACAAAATAAACCTCTTAATGGTGGCTGGTATCAGAAATACATGAAACCACTGATGTTTAGTGTTCCGAATGAAACATATTTCGTTATTAATAACAGTGAAGAAGTAGACCATAAAATCGATAATATGTATATTGAATATCATATGTTGTACTCCATAGTAAATAAATTCAACCAGATGAATATTTGTGATTGCAATGGAGATATTATTAAATATAACCCACTTGAAAAGTTTAATAACTTAGTTGATGATATTTATCAAAAAATAGACGGAGATAATTCAGAATCAAGTATTGTTCATGCTATAAAACAGAGTGTCAAAGGTTCTGATTTATCACGCTATATTTCTCAACCAATCCCATTCACATTCGAAATGGGGATTAGCGGATTTATGTTTATACTCGCTATATTTAATATCAACCACGAAAATGCTTCTGATGGAATGAAATGGCTACTAAACAGAAAGGCTGATGAATTAGATTTTATAGCCGATACATTATCTAATTTACGAACTGAAAAACAGCGTATAGAACATGAAAAAAACAGCAGAGTTGACTTATTTAGATTAGCTCAGCTTGTTCGAATGGACAATCTCGAACTTTGATATAACCAAAACAATCAACCAGCCAGAAACAAGGAGGGCATATATGCCAAGATCAGCTTATACAAGTATTGATGAGGGCGGAGATTACGTCACTGTGGCTCCAAGAAGTCAGAGAGAAGTGGAATTATTAAATCGACAACTAAGGAGAATTCAATCATTTATTCCTGACCAGAAACACAGAGTCACACCAACAAAATTGGCGAAGCGCTTGATATTAGAACAAGCAGAGAGAGATGCCTAGAATGAAAAAAGCTGAATACCAAAAAGTCTTTGCATTGAATGCTGAGATTACCTTTAAGCCCAATTGTCGTCAAAAAAAACTACTAATTAAGGTCGCTAAAAAAAACGAAACAAGTGTAAATGAATACTCTTGTAACGCTTTGACCAAAAGCCTGATAGAAGAAGATGACTCTTGATTGCACACACCTTCAAAACACGGCCAATCCAAATACAAATGTGTGTGGATTAGTCGTGTAATGGACTAGCAAATTTAGCCAGAGCAAAGGACGCTCCCCATAGAAATAGTAATTCATAAGCATCTAATTTAGCAAAATCATTGACATATCTCTGCCCCATTATGGCTCAGACTAAATACCCCACACAGTCTAGGGAGCGTACATTTCCCCTACCAAATCTAGTCCGATTGATTTGATAACTATTCACTCCTGCCATTAGGCCACATCTTTCAGTCTAATTTCCCTTCATGTGGCGTAATTTATTGATTATCAGTTGAGTTAATATAAAAATGACTGCATTTTGAAGGATGAAAAACGACTATTTTTCGTTTAATAAGCGTTGTAACGCTTAAGGAGTACTGAGTGAAAATCGGCATTGTTCAGATGCAAATGAGATGGACTGTTGCACAAAACCTTTCGACAATATCTGGGTGCATTAAAAGGCTAGGTGCACTAGATGTCCTAATTTTCCCTGAACTCGCATTAAGTGGTTTTCATAGAAATATACAAGCTGAGTGTAAAGAACTCTTAATTCAAAATGCCGTAGTCGAACTACAGAATTTAGCGAAAAAGTACCGAACAAGTCTGTTTTTTGGTGCACCTAAAGTAGTTGGGTCAAAAGTGTTCAATAGTTATTTTTGCATCAGTAAAACTGGTCAGGTCATAGCACAATGGGACAAGACTGGATTAACTGAAAGTGAGTCCAAGTTTTTTTCTAAAGGTGATAATAGAAGTGTATTTGATCTTGATGGCGCTCGCTGTACCACGGTAATTTGTAGAGAGGTCGAGGATACCGACTGGTTTATCTCTCAAGTTCGTTCCTGCTCTCCAGAAATCATAGTTTGGCCTAGCTATATCAGGCAGAATGGCAATGACAAGACCTTAACGGGCTATTTTTCAGCGGCTTCTGAAATAGCTAAGGAACTCAATGCGTTGGTTTTACAGTGCAACTGGCCACAAGCACTCAACGATCAGAACATTCGTGGATTAGGTGGTAGCCGTATATTCGGAACCGATGGTAAATGTCTTTTTACCATGCCTATAGACCAACTTGCGATAAGTATCTTGGAGTTTTCTAACGGGGCGTTGAGGTCAGTTGAGACTATGAGTACACTGAAAACCGCGTAATAACAGATAAGGATTAAGAGTTGCATAGCCAACGTTAAATCCCAAGAGTTGAACAAGCCCGAGCGTCTACATAAGTAAATTGTACGATCTGTTCTAGAGGGGTGGCGACCTTGATACTTTTCTAAAGGCGAATGCGGTCTTCGTAAAGCTGAGGTTTCGACACATCATCCTGTGAGTCCTACACGTCAGTTTTGCTATTTGCCATACCTGTATTTATTCATCGTTTGCTAATATTCGATTTCCCGAAACTGATTTTTGTCCAGAGACGTGCTAGGTCTCTATTGTGGCAGCACACATTGGGACAAGAGCGCCTTAGTGCGACTGCTCTAAAACACTTCTACCCCAAAATTGGTTTCGCTAAAAAGTCCAGAATCACAGTTGATTGGTTTTTGACCTAAAAGAACTAGTCTGAAACCCCAACTCATAAAGAACTAAAAATGGGTATCAGAGTGCAGTTCTTAGTTCAAAGAAACTCAATGACTTTTGCTCTACAAACTACTCTTAAACAGTTTGATTCTCTTTTTTAGTCACAAGTTGCTTAAACCTTTATGCTCTTTTCTGAGACTGTTAACCATTAAACCAAAAACCTCAGGTATTTCAGTGATCTCTATATAAGGCGCGATATAGGTTGTCCGGCTATTGCCTAAAGCAAACTTAGATACATTTTCATTAGAACGTATAGGGTTATAAAAAATCTCAAAGTAAAACCCTAAAAATATCATGATGATGGAGCTATAAAGCTGACCTCTAACTTCATATTTCCTAGGGAATGGTGAAACAACAAAATTTCTCAGATGACTTTCGTCAAAACCTCCATCTGTTGTATCAACCAATCTCTGCACAATAACAGTACATGAATTCTTTGAAACATTATCCTTCCTAACCAAGCTAGATCGGATTAGCTCTAAAAATCGTGGGTCAACTTTAATTGTTTTATAGTTTTCATGTTATGAAACAGCACCCCTCCAGAAAATAGATAACACGAAGCTTTTAAATTTTAGAGTTTCAATATCGGTAAAATGGACGCCGTCATCATGTCGAGTAACTTTTCCAACCTTGCCCCTTAATAAGTTCAAACTATATTGCTCATAGGTAATGTTTAACTTTACCTCACATCCACTACACAATTGCTCAGTAGCCCAACTGTCCTGAGACTTTCTATTGGGAATTAATTCACCAGAAGAAAGTTCGATAGCCTGACCATTTCCTCTCTTAAACAAAGATCTAAATACTGAATCAGGTATTGCATGTGAATTACATAACTCAGACTTACAAAGACACAGCTGACACTTTTTCAATGAATACCTCCTGAGTGCTAACGCTTTCTATACGGCGAGAGGCAGTATTTATACGTTTGTTTATGACTATTTGATTTTTTATGATAACAATGAATTCAGAGACTTAAAACGAAAGTTTTCATGTTAGAGCGCAACATGTAGTTTAATGTGAAGAATTGAATTTTACGTAACGGCTCTTAGAATGGACCCAATTCAAGACATCATTTTACTGTTGAATCTTATCCGATTTCCGTTCATTTCCTTTATTTTTATTATGTCCTCTTTGCAATTTAACATTGCAGGGTAAATCATCGCATCGAATGTCGGTGTTTCTTTCTTCAAGCGTTCAACTTCATTGTTATGTATGCCGTATTTGGTTGTAGGTCTCCCCCCTCTTTTTATTTTATAAAATGATCTTGTTTTTCCTTTATTATCTTGGATGTCTGTTTTTTGTAGACAGAAGTTTAAGCTATACCAACGATTAACTTTGATATGGCTGTCGACACCAAAATTTTTCCAACCATGATTGTATGTGCTTGATTGAATTTTGGTGTTTTCGCACCAATTCATCATCTCTGTAAAAAGCTTTTTAGATAAAGAAACTTCGTCTACTGTGCTGGTTTTTATCATTTTGTTTAGGGTCTCTTCTTAATCGTATAGATCATAAATATGATGATACTCGTGAGTTACCTCTAGATTAATATATTTCCACGGGGCAACCTTTGTTTATAAAGACTTTTATACATTTTTTAGTTTGTGATTTAACGTAACTCTACTTAGTGCGCACCTAAACAAATACCTTTGCTAGTGCGATGCTACTCATCGCATTAGCACTTCACAAGTAAATTTGCCATACCTTTTCCTAATACTTGTAGTATCTATGGACGCAGCAGTAACAGTAGTGGAACTAATTCGATGAGAGCACCATTCCGGGTACTTATATTCCCATACAAATTTGAAATGACAAACTCCCATATTTATAATTGCTTGCCGAACAGACATTGGTGAATGGCAGGCAATTTCTGGTGGTGGTGAAGATAATGAGTCTTTGCTTGAGACTGAAAAAGAGAATTATATGAAGAAACCTCGTTAACAGGTATTGAGTGAGTTCAACTAGATTCTATGTGTATGTTACCGTGAGTGTTTTATTCTGGTTCTGAAGAATGGAGCCTTCACCCTTATGAGATACCAGAACCCTCATTCTCAGTGCAGGTTTCGAATGAGCCACTGTTATCTTCGGAACACACTGAGTTTCGTTGGTGTAACGCATCTGAGTTGAACGAGCTCCTCAAATATGATTCTAATCGAATAACTTTATGGGAGTTATCCGAACGACTTAAGCGCCATCCCATAAATAGTAAAAATCGAGTCTGCCCAAACAGTGCTAACTTAGGCGACTAACAAGAAAATACTCCATTCTTCAGGCACCTACAAAGCATTCTTCGGTCAGATACCCACCATCCTAAAAGGTGTTCATAGCTTACGAATACACGTAGCAACATATTACTTATGATGACAAGCAATCTCATCTCTCTTTGAAGAAATCTGGCAAATTATCTTCATTAAAAAGATCACTCTCATTTAGTAAATCAATTACTTTACCATTCTTAATTTCGTAAGACCCTTCACTGTTTTCATTAGTCTTCAGCTCAAATCGTAATAGTGTATCTATCACTTCAAGCGCTTTGTTAAGCTGAGCCCTGTCCCGCTGAAGCGAATCTTTTAGCGATGTAAATTCCGTTTGTGTATATGTTGAGGCTTGGGGAGGAGCAATAGAAGCGGTTGCCTTTTTCCGTTGATCTTGTGCTTCTACTAATAAAAGGCAAATTTCTTGCTCTTTATTCTTAAGCTCATTCTCCATGGTTTCCAAACGCGATCTTATATCCTGAGTTTCTGTATCTTTCGCTCTGATTTTCAAATCACATCTTGTTTTAATATCGGCTCGTTCATTTTGGTTTCCTATATAGGTATCAATGAGTTCCCAATAGGGAGACTTTTTTCTTCTAAATGTTGAGCTATCTACAGGCTGACCACTTTCTCCCATTTTTTGAGCTAAATATTCAGACAGCTTACGCGATGAAGGAAAAGTCGAATTAGATTCTTTCAACTCATCAAGGGTTTTCTGAATAAACACTGTCCTTTCATTCAATAGTGCTTTTTTCTTTTCGATTAAAGTTACCATTATACCGCCCCTATTAGTATTCAGTGCTTACTAGAGCCACTGTTTGCTCATTCGTTAACCCATTGAGATCTGCTTTTGTTCTTACTACCATCGCTAAGAACTCTAGATCAGACAGTTCATTATTAAGCTGGTTTGCTCGCTCTTTAGCTTTAATTTCAATCCTTCTCCTAAGCCTTGAAGCTTGCATCTTTAGTTTCTCGCTGTGCAAAAGTGGAATACCTTCCGTTTCTTTCAATCTTAACATTAGCATTTCTTGTTCAGTTGCACCTTTGGCTTTAATTGTCTCCATTAGCTGCATCCCGTCATCTGAAACATAGTAAATACCGTTGTGATTAGAGTCTTCGATAACTTGCTTTCGCACTTCCCAATATGATGCTTCAACAATATAGTCCATCTTACTTGCCTTGAGTGCTTTCACCTCTTCCTCTAGCATCTCAAAATTTTCTAACTTCGTATTAATCGTTTTTATTTCATCACACAAAGAGCGAATTGTTGCGGTCAATGATGGAAGATGGTTGTTTGTCGTTACGGTTAGCGGGCACGCAAAACATTTTTTCTCGCCAAACGTATCAACTATTTCTTTTGGGCATTCTCCGCCCACTGGACACATGTGAGTACGGAAATAGGAGATATTGCCAGAGCTGCCTTTTCCTAGCTCATGAAGTCCATTGATTTGAATATTACTGTCTCCCAGATCAAAATTTATTGACTGAGCGTTATATTTATCAAGTGTTTGGCGTGGTTTATCGTGCAGTTCGTTTTCAAACATTTTCTGGTTAATTTCTGAATCACGCACTGAAATTAAAGTTTTATCGCCCTTTTCATCCGTACCCATGATTGTAACAATCTGATTGATTAATTCCTTTGATGCGCTATTTGGAAGTGCTTTTGTATAAAAGTCTACCGTTGATTCCGACTGACCTGTCAAATACTTACCTACAACATCAGACCCTAAGATAGGAGCAAATACACTGGCCGTCATTGTCCGTAATGAATGTGGTGTTACGCGAGTTTTTCTGGTTACTGGAGTAAATGGAACCTCTTTATGACGATCGTGATAAGAAATTGAGACATCGCATAGTTTTGTATCAAATTCACCAATAGAGTTAAGGTGAATAAACTCATTCAGTGAATAGTGAAATATAGGAGTAAAAAGTGTCGTAGGCTCGAAGTCAACACCATTTCGGATAAGAAAGGCTTCATATTCATTGATAATTTCACTAAATAAATGTGGACACGCATTATCATTGTGCTTGTTTTTCAGCCTAAATAGAGGCGATATGTTCCCCCACTTTGAGTCCTCATGCCCATAATATGGTATTTCCCCACCAATAGCTGGGTTGGATTCCATTGCCATTTTTTTTATTTCATGAACCTTTTTCAGCATTTTCATCGTATCCGTAGATACTACAACTGTGTATGAATGATCTTTAGCTTTATCTGTTGTAACAATAAGTCTTTGGAAACCACTATCAGCACTAGAGAATAAATTAAAACACTCTTTATCATCCAGCCAAATCGCGTTTGCCCTTCTCAATCCAGAGTGAAGACCCAAGTTCATTAAAGACCATGCTATGTGGTTATGAATATAAACATTCTCGTCTTTAGTGCCTTTTTTAAATCGGACATCATCATGTTTTATCAGCTTTATTTGTGGGATATGCTCTAGAGACACTCGACCGATTTTCATAGGAAAGCTTCCATCGATATTAACGTCTCGATTCACTATGATGTAACTATTGCAGTCCCGACCACTTTCTATAGATCTCATTGATTCATCGAGCATCTGACTAGTTACTTCATTACAAAAGCTGCGCAAGCCTAGCCAATATTCTAAACCAAATACATACTTGGTATTTTTTACATACCTTTTGCCTTTTCTCTCCTTAGCCTTACCAGTAAGAGGGTTTTTGAAGTTCTGTACTAACCCAGAATCTAAGCCAACCAAGTAATCGAAGAAGTTACTGATGATAAGTAAGGCATCTCTTCCACTGTTGTTGCCTTTTGTATCCTCTCTATGTACAGCGGAAGTCATGTCGTAAACAAACTGCTGAAGTGTCACAGGATACTGAAAACCTTCACTGAACTTGTCTCGATTCTCCATTTCAAACACATTACTTCTTTGGATGTACAGGCTGTGAATTAAGTCTTCTGGTTGATCGGGATAAACAAACCTACCTGATAATCCTGCCTTGAAGTAAGCAGGTAAATATGAGAATAGATACTTGTTGAGAAAACTGAGACGCATTTTCTTCTGTTTGACCGTACCAGATTCATTTGAGGTTCCTCGTATATAGTCAAGTTGCGCAGCTATCCAAATGTTGTTCTGGTCGAGTTCATCAGGAAAAAATGCTGAATCAGAGCCAGCTTTGCCTGACCAGTATCCGTAATCTAAGTTGGTGTTTCGATCTCTTACTGGAACTGTTACTTCCTTGATACCCTGAACACTTTTACCTACTAAGCTCTCTAGTTTTCTGGAGCCTTCAGTGTACACTACGCAATTAGGTACTGTTTTTGCGCCATATTGTATCTTTGCCCTTAAGATAGTGAACTCTGCATAGATATTGTTATCATTCATAAGCCCAGCACGAACAAGTAAATCCATCGCTGGCTTAATATTGTATGCCGCAGGGCTGTTACCATAATGTTCCATGAGGTCATTGTGATAACTAAGCAAAATATCTACGGTAATGTCATTTGGATCAGTAATTCCATTAGCCACAATGATGTCCGCTAGTCTTTTGAAAGACTGATTGAGCTTATCAGTTGATAACTTTTCCATCTGAACATGCTTTCGGTACCACTCTTTGAATACTGGCACCTGAATAGACTCAATAAATTTACCAAATCGCTTTAAAGTCGCCCCAAGCCAAAAATCACTAGCTAAAGGGGGGATAAACTTATTCATAGCAGTAGTGCTTAGGCGTTCAGCAGCGTTTGTAGATTTGGGATGGGATCCAACCATTGAATTCAGTATTACAAGCTTGTTTAAGGCTAAATAGGAAACAAAACAACGCATGTTGTGCATGCGGTTAAATATGTCGTTTTGTCGTACTTTTCCTGATGACGGAATAAGGTCTTCTAAGACGGGAAGATACTTATCCTTAGTGTCGCCTCTAGCCTCCATCTTAAGCAAAGCTTCCACCTCGGCTAAAAAAGACTTTATTTCATCTAGCTGCATTCCTGAAACTTTTTTCAATATGGCAATACAGCTATCACTGCCATCGTCAGCTCCTCTAATTTTTCGTCTGTATGAGGCAGGGAATGCACTATCGCAGCATTCTTTTAATGTGACATTGAAAGAAACAACAAGCGTTCTAAAACTATCTTTTGTGAAGGCGTCAAGGAAGATCATAACTATTTACTCTAGATTTCAATCATATTGGACTTGCTAATAAGGTTGCCTTCGTAAAAGATGGCTTCTTGTTCGAGCAGTGCTTTATTGGTCTCTTCAATACGTTTAGCCATCTTTTCAAAAGTTTCTTTGGCATAAATCTTTGTACTTTTTAATGAGGAATGCCGCATAAAGTATTGAACATCATAATCTGAATACCCCTGACTGCCATCATACCTAGGAGCAAAATTTCGCAAGTAGACAGCATAGAAATGACGCATCGAATGTGTCCCTAGTTCATCATATATTTGGTCAGTCAATCCTGCTCTTATAAGGTTTTTCTTCCACACGCCACTGATCGTGCTCCCTTTTGAGTGATAACAAGGGTGATAGACCATTTCTTTAGTGAGCTTACTTTTCCTCCCACGCTTCTGCAGAAAGACATATTCAGAACCTGATTCCGCTCTCTCATTTTCTAAGTACCTTGTTAACTCATCAAAAAAGAATGTCTTAAATGGCTCGACTAGATGGACTGAGTAGTGATCAATAGACTTACCTGTCCGATTAATGTAGTCAACAGACTCTAAATAACTAATAGTACCTTTGTCATGTAACCTAACTTGCTCATGGACTATATCAATGTCTCGAAATCTAATGGATGACGCCTCAGATATTCGCAAGCCACCACCAAAGCAGAGTGCATACATAGCCTTATCGCGATGAGATTTGACACTGAGTAGAAATTGCCCAACTTTTTCAAATGGAAAATGCTTATCACGATCAGGTTTCGGAGAGCAAGGAAGCTTGAAAAAGTTCTTAATTGATGTGACCTTTGCCCCACCTGAAATACAAGAGGCCATATATGAGTTTTCGATTAAAGCTGCTCTTTCCCTCTGTGTTAGGTTTCTTACATTACCAAGATCGTTACCAACAGCTGTTAAACTTTGCTCAACGTCTATGAATCCATCTCTCGTACGCTGACGTTGCAAGCTATGCTCAAGAGCGTTTGATGCAGACACAAAGCTACATAAACTAGATATCATTCGACTAACAGAGCTCCTCGCTAATGCACGTGAGTTTAGATTCTCGGCACAAATTCTGGCCAAGGGGTTTTTAGATCTTTTCCCATCAAGCAAAAAAGAAGCATATGCACTGAAGATGAGTGTTAGAGCACTACGGAGCTCATGACTTGCCGCGATAACCCGGTTTTGATTGATTGCTAGTGCATATTCCTTGGAGTGTATAACATTCGAAGCCTCTATATAATAATCATAAAATCTGACTAGATCTGAAGCTTTAGACTTGACGTTGTTATATGGAACGCTATTTAGAATCATTGAATTTATGTACTCTTCTGCCTCAATAATTCTGCCTGTAACATTAGACGTATACGAATAAAAGATAACTCCATCGGAGTCCCTTAGTTCTCTCTTGAGGACATTTTTCGTTTTTCTAGACAAAACTCTATTTCACCACACATCAGCCTTAAAACTGACATATACTCTACCAACAATGAATTTTTGGTGCAATTGAGAAGAATATTATGACAACCATATCTTACTGATTCAATTAGATATTAAATCAGGTTCACCATTACACCAAAGCATCCTATATCCCAAAAATATGTACTACAGTTTTAGTACATCTTCTGACAACTATTGAACTCACAACCATCAACTTTTACTCCAACGGTGGGTCCTAGAACGACGTCTACAGTTCGACAAGAGCTTACCCCGTATAACTTGGAAGATATTATTTCCGGGAATTACGGGGTAACTGTAGGCATTGGGTTAGATTCTAACTATGAGCAATTTAGAGGAAGAGTGTAAAGTAACAAAATTGATAATTTGTGCTTGCAATAATGACTCTCGAGATAGAAATAACATTGCAAAGTCAGTAGTCAAAACACCTATTATTCGTGGGAAAGAAAGGAGAGGCTTTCCCACTAGACAGTCCTTTTTCAACCAAAAGCATCACCAAGAATAAACGGCCTATCACTACTTTTGGCTTAAACTCATTTTTTAACGATATTTCCAGTCGTATTATCCATACGATAAAGCGAAATAGTCCCATCGAGAATGAATTTGATCACCTCTAACACAGTATTCAGTGGAACATGAAGCCACTCTTTTGGGTTGTATGTCTGTCCTGAGTGACCTTTGAGAGTGATGTTAAATCTTCTATGCCCTAAGAAGCCATGAATTAGCGTTTCTAGCTTATGCGCATCAATGTTGTAGCACTCCGTAGTCATAACTACTCGGACGGGTGCTTCTAAGAACGTCCTGCCATTTTCTGCGTAATTAATACGATCTTCGACTTTACCATCAGTAAATCCAACCTTGTATAGGTTTGATTTGTATTTCGCTAAAGCTGCATCTGTGCTATTTGTTGCTAACACATAGACGAGTCCGGTTGGAACAGGGGTATTATCAGGAATAAGAGGGGTACCTTCTCTTATAACCTTAGAGCCTTGCTCATCACGAACTATGCCATGTGTCAGTGACTGAAATAACATGTTCATTTCAGTTCCGATGGCAAATATCAGGTGCAGTCGAGCATTGTAAGAGTTATAGCCCTCTAAACGTTTTCCTGCTGAATGTACGTAACCCATCACACCATTGAGGATGAATGTGTCCCCAACATTGATTTTTAGCTCATAGCGGAATCGTTCTAGCGATGCAGAACCAGACTTCAACTCTTGTTGTACAAGGTCAAATATTGGAGAGTAGCGATGGAAGTCTGCACAAGGCTGACGTTTTGCAATCTCGTCTGGTTGCTCTTTTCTTTCCACTGTTACATGGCGCATTGGGAAAATTTCAGGCGCATCAAACTCTAATAAGTCGTCGTCATCATCGAAGATATCATCAAGCGATGTGACTAGTTCTGCTTTGTCTAGCTCAGGCTTAGGTTGTTCGCTGATAAGGTCATCTGATATATCAATCTGAGCGACTAAATCGCCCTGCAACAAACTATAAGGGTCATATTCAGCTAATGCTTTACATTGTTCTGGATTAGCTTTTATTGCTTTATAAAGTGTCACCCACTTACTTAGCGCTCCTTGAACATAGAAGCCTTACATATATCTATACAAAAGAACCACCGTTCTTGACACTCTAACTTCATACTGAGCCGATTGATGTTGTTACACATAGATTTTATCGGAAACATAAGCATCATTGTTTTAATATAAAGATTATGAAGCAAGGACTAAAGGACAGTGCGTCTTTTTGAAGACTGGTAGAGTATCTACAGTTTGTGGTGAAAGCGCCATTCTCAATAATCAATCTTATATGCTCATCAATACAGACAGTCTTACCGAATAGATATTCGAAAAAAGCACATAACGGCAATTTAGCGAGAGCCTTTTGTTCTCACTTTATATCATTTTTAGTTTGTGTAGGTATGGCTCCATTGCACCACAAAATTAACCTCAGCATTCATATATAAAGAAGTAGCAGTCACAAACTGGTGCAATGGATAAACGAAACTAAAGGCTTATGTTTCAATGAAGAAATGTAGGTAGATCCCAACTGATATACGAAAAAAAGCCAGCATCTAAACTAATAGATACTGGCTTTTTGAAAGTGGCACGCCCTGTAGGATTCGAACCTACGACCACATCCTTCATCACACTATAGCTTTCGCTACCACCTATAAAAGGCTTTGTGCGCTGGACTATCCCTTTACCATAGCTTTAAAAGCCTTAGGTAGACGCCGTCTAGTCTCTACACCTTCCCAGTATAAACTGGGCTTGGCTCGGGATTGCCAACTCGTTAAAGTAAGGTTTCCCCGAATTTGACGTCTTACACTCTTATTGTTTCCAAAAAGAGGCCCAACTTGAATGCTAGAAAATCTAGCCAATTAGAAGGGACGTGCTCTATCCAGCTGAGCTAAGGGCGCTTTATTTTGTTCTCTAACTATATCTAGCTAAAAAACTAAATTCAAATTTTAAGTAACGCTTTATTGCACCATTGAAGACTATAATAATCTTTTTCAGTCTGCTTAGTTCTCTACACCAGAATTAACCTAATATAAGAACCTACGACCACATCCTTAGAAGGGACGTGCTCTATCCAGCTGAGCTAAGGGCGCGCTACAGGAGGGAATTATACGAATTCGAATCATGAAAGCAACGGCTTTATGTAACATTCTGTTCTAAGTGAGTAAAAAAAGGTCAACAAACATATAAGTGTTGGAAAATAGAGCAAAGCAATCGTTTGCTTGATGGTAATCAAAAAGATTTTCTGGAATAATGCGCCAAAAACATCAGCCACTAACTTGAATATCAATACTAAGGAAATTCATGACTGCTCAAAATATTGATGGAAAGCTAATTTCTCAAACGGTTCGCTCCGAAGTTGCTGCACGTGTAAAAGCTCGTACTGAAGCTGGATTACGCGCTCCGGGCCTAGCGGTTGTTTTAGTGGGTGAAGACCCTGCTTCTCAGGTTTACGTTGGTAGTAAGCGTAAAGCGTGTGAAGAAGTTGGCTTCGTATCTAAATCTTACGATTTGCCAGCCACTGCAACAGAAGATGAACTGTTAAACCTAGTAGACCAATTGAACCAAGATCCAGAGATCGACGGTATTCTGGTTCAACTGCCTCTACCTGCTGGCATCGATAGCACTCACGTTCTTGAGCGCATCACACCAGAGAAAGACGTTGATGGCTTCCACCCATACAATGTCGGCCGTTTGGCTCAGCGTATGCCAAAGCTTCGCTCTTGTACGCCAAAAGGTATCATCACCCTACTTGACCGTTACAACATCGATTTACGTGGCAAACATGCAGTTGTTGTTGGCGCTTCAAACATCGTAGGTCGCCCAATGACCCTAGAACTGCTTCTAGCGGGTTGTACAACGACGACATGTCACCGTTTCACTAAAGACCTTGAAGGCCACGTACGCCAAGCAGACGTTGTAGTGGTTGCTGTAGGTAAGCCTAACTTCATTCCTGGTGCATGGATTAAGAAAGGTGCAGTTGTGGTCGATGTTGGTATCAACCGCTTGGACTCTGGCAAGCTCGTCGGTGACGTTGAATACGATGTCGCGAAAGAGAGCGCAAGCTTCATCACACCTGTACCGGGTGGTGTAGGTCCAATGACAGTCGCTAGCCTGATTGAGAACACAATGATCGCTTGTGAGCAATTTCACTCGAAGTAATCTATCAGCGCCGTATAAATAGAATTAGAAAGCCGCAGCGTTATATACGCTGCGGCTTTTTTATAGAGAACACTTACTACTTGTCTGGAGTCTCCACTTTCTCGACCTGTTCTGAAGGTGGCAACAAACTAATGATCTCACATTCTGTCGATATCAGCTTTTCTAAGTCAGCCCCTTGAGTAATTAAACGGAAATCCCCGTCATTGATGACTCCAAGCAAAATCGCTTTAGGATACAGCGCGTTAAACTCATTCAGATCAAATGCCTCAGTCAAGCCTGTACTCTTAATTTGGCTGCCTTGCGCCATTAATGAGTTGAGCTTGGAATAGGTCACACCTTCCTCAAATATACTTCGATTGCCATCTCGACTCACTTGATGTCTCTCGTGCTTGCTCTCTGGTGACTCGAGCTCAAAAACCTTATTGGCGCCAAACTCGTCTTGATAGTGCATGCTGACTAACGGGTTAGTTTGACGATAAGGCGAGACAATCATCGCTCGCCCTATCCCATCGAGCTCCAAATTGTTTTCCGCATGACTAGAAGCTGGGTTACCAAAGTAGACATTCAAGCTATCCATGCGCGCCAAGCGAATGCTTTCCCAGTTGGTATCCGCAAGCACACTATTGATATTGTGAGTCGCGAGCACCTTGGCAAACTGTCTTGCGAAGTGGGTGGCACCAAAGAAGATAACCCCTTGCGCTTTCTCTTGAGTGACACCTAGCCTTCTCGCCCACCAGCTTGCAGTTAAGCTCTGAATAACAACCGTACCTATGATGACCAAGAACACCATAGGCACCAACAGGTCTGCGCCCTCGATCAATTGCTTCTCTTGAAGTTTGATCGCAAACAGAGAAGAAACCGCTGCCGCCACGATCCCGCGTGGTGCCATCCAACTTAAAAACCATTTATCTGAAGAACTAAGATCCGTGCCGATCCCGCTGATCCACACACTTAACGGGCGAGCCACCAGCATAACCATCGCTAATAACCCGATACCGCCCCAACCTATCGACAAAAACGCGCCTGAATCGAGCCGACTGGCTAACAAAATAAACAACGCAGAAATGAGTAATACAGTCAGAGTTTCTTTGAATTCGATGATGTCTTCGATATCCAAGCCTTTCACATTGGCAAGCCAGATCCCCATGATGGTCACGGTTAACAAGCCCGATTCTTCGCTCAAGTCATTAGAGAAGGAGAACGCCGCTAACATAAGCGTCAGTACCGCTATATTTCGTAAATAATGAGGCACCCAATGCCCTTGCAGCATCTTGGCAATCAAATGGCCACCGATAATCCCTAAGCCTAAACCAATAGCTAAGGTTAATCCCAGAGCTGAAAGGACATGTCCAGTAGGATCTGCTGAAGAGACAATGTATTCATAAACCAGAACGGCAAACAGAGCGCCTATTGGGTCAATCACAATTCCTTCCCATCGCAAAATGCTACCAAGAGAGGCTTTAGGCTGAATACTACGCAGCATAGGCACAATTACTGTCGGGCCTGTCACCACCAAAGCACCGAATAACGCCGCTAATGGCCAACTAAAGTTAACAAAGTAGTAAGCACCGACCACAATGCACGCCCATGTAATCAGCATGCCTACACTCACTAGATGAGTCACCATGCGACCATGACCTCTGATCTCCTTGAAGTTAAGCGTCAATGCGCCTTCGAACAGAATGATGGCAACACCTAATGAAATCATTGGGAATAAAACTTCACCAAAAATGGCGTCGGGATTAAGGACATTTAAGCCGGGGCCCAATAGCAAGCCGACAATAAGAAGAGGGAGAATCGCGGGAAGACGCAATCGCCAGCCGAGTAGCTGACAAGCTAGAGACAAGAGCCCAATTAGCGCTAAAGAAGAAGTAATCGACAAATCCATTTGTGCCCCTAAATAATGGGTGCCACACCCTGTGGCCCAAATCTATTTACTGAAACAAGAAAGCCTACGTCATTAAACTATAGGCTGTCTTTTTCATGCTAACCGAATATTATTGTGATTAATCAGTCACTTTACTATAGGGGAAATAAAGTGACTGACCCGTTCACTCGGTACTTATCATCTAGCTAGAGTGAAAGTACCACGCCAGCAATCGCAGCACTCATTAAGTTAGCAAACACACCAGCACAAATCGCTTTAAAGCCGTATTGTGAGATGAAAGAGCGACGCTCTGGTACCAAGCTACCTAGGCCACCAATCAAAATCGCCATTGTTGAGATGTTAGCAAAGCCACACAGTGCAAAGGTTACAATCGCTTGTGAATGCTCGCTAAGAACCTCTTTCGCATCCATTAACTGAATGAAAGCGACAAATTCGTTCACAACAATCTTGTTACCGATCAGTGAACCTGCCACAACAGCTTCAGACCACGGCACACCGATCAGCCATGCAACGGGTGCGAACACATAACCTAGGAGAAGTTCGAAGCTTAGGTTTACGCCAAACCAACCACCAACAATACCTAGCAAGCCATTCAGCATTGCAATCACACTGATAAAGGCAAGAAGTGTCGCACCCACCGCAACGGCAATACGAAGTCCAGACATAGCCCCATCTGCCATTGCCTCAACTACGTTTGTTGCTCGTGGAATTTCAACATCAGACTCAATGTTTTCTTGAACATCGTCAGCACTGCCAGGCACTAGGATTTTAGCCATTAACAGACCTGCCGGTGCAGACATAAATGCCGCTGCAATCAGGTAGTTTAGGTCTACACCTAGCGATGCATAACCAACAAGCGTGCCACCCGCTACAGACGCCAAGCCACACACCATCACTGCGAACAGTTGCGAGTCCGTCATATGTTTCAGGTAAGGCTTAACCACTAATGGTGCTTCAATCATGCCAACGAAGATATTTGCTGTCGCAGACAGTGATTCAGCACGACCTGTGCCCAAGAACTTCTGCAGCGCACCACCGATAAGGTTGATCACTTTTGGCATAAAGCCGATGTGGTACAAACCAGAGATAAGCGCAGAGAAAAAGATAATGATGCCCAGAACATTAATCGCGAAAACGAAACCGTTGTTCGTAAGGCCACCAAATAGGAAGTTAATCCCTTCTTGACCGTAGTTGATCAAGCTAGATACCGCACCTGTGGCTGCATTCAACGCTTCTTTACCCATTGGTACATACAGAACCAATAGCGCGAATGAGATTTGTAGTAAGAAAGCCAAAGAGACTGTTCTTAGTGGAATATTTTTTCTGTCCGTAGATAGTAACCAAGCGGCAACTAAAATAGTAATAATTCCAAGTAGCGAAGCCATGTGCGTCAACCTAAAAGTTGTAGTTAGGAAAGGCGACGCATTCTATAGAGGAAATCGTTTGCGGCAAGCGGCGGTTGTTAATGTGATGTTGGGGTAATCACTTTTGAGTAATGGTTTTAATTAAGTCATTGAATTTTAGTAATTAACTTTGATTAAAAAGCATACTTTTTCCATATGGAAATTATATTTATAGATTTGGAAACAGTTAACGATGCAGTTCGACGCACGTTTTTAGGTTTTCATCCCAGTACGTCGGCGATCCAATATGATCTTTGATGAACTCAATCACCGCAGAAAGCTTCTTCGGCATGTTCTTTCGACTCGGATATACAGCATAGAACGGCATCAGCTGACTCGCTCTCCATTCCGGCAAAACTTGGATTAATTTACCCGTTCTGAACTCTTCCTTCACTAAGTAAGTGGCTAAGTAAGCTACGCCCCACCCTGATACCGCTGCGTCTCGAACTGCCTCAGCTAAATCCACCGAGTAATCTCCAGCTACTTTTACACTGAGGTTCTCTTGCCCATTATCAAACGCCCACGATGTGTAGTCTCGCTCTCGGCTACGATAGATAAGGCAGTTGTGGTCAATCAGATCCGACGGTACGTGCGGTGTCCCGGCTTTAATCAGGTAATCAGGCGATGCGGCTACCACAAACTGACTATCTGCTAATCGCTGCGCAATGTACCCCTCAGGCAGGTCTTCGTTATTGGTGATCCAAAGATCCAGACGCTCTTCAATCATGTCCACTTTGTAATCGAACAGGTGGACTTCGATTCTCAACTGAGGATACAACTGTCTAAGCTCATCAATCGCAGGAATGATATGTAAGGTGCCAAATGACTGCGACAGCCCAACACGCAGTATTCCAGAGATATCGTCACGCTGGCTGTCCATATCCATTTGAGCCGCTTTTACCGTGTTAAACAGTTGCTCACAGTGCTGATAGAAGACTTCCCCTGCTTCCGTTAGCGTGAGGCTACGTGTGGTGCGTTGTACCAACTTGATACCAATAGAGTCTTCAAGCAAAGCAACTTGTTTACTGATATGAGACACCGAGACGTTCAAGCTTTTCGCAGCACTGGTAAAGCCATCGTGCTTAATTAATGCATGGAATATCACCATCTGTGCAGCTCTATCTGTTAGCACAAGACCACCTTCTTAAAACTCAAAAATATAAAATCAAAAAGGACTCCGAAGAGTCCTTTAGTTCGTTCTGCCTATGGTAGGCCAAAGCTATCAAAGCAAGCTCTACCGATTAATACCATTAGGTCTACTAATCAAACTTGATTCTGTCTGCTAGATGGCTAACAGCCAAAGCAAAGTAGTAAGAACGATTCCACTTCATTAACACATTGTAGTTGTTGTACACGAGGTAAGAACGGCCCGCTTCGTCATCTGGCATGATTAACCAAGCTTTAATGTCTTCATCAAGGTTTGGCAGTGGGCGGTCGTCATAACGCTTAATACCAAGTTCAGACCACTCTTTTAGGTATTTCGCTTTGTCTTCAGATCGACCTTGTAAATCAATAGACACCGTTGATGGTACGTGAACCTGACGGCCCCAAGTGTACTTGTCATCCCAACCGGATTGGCTCAGATAATTCGCCGCCGAGGCAAATACATCTTCTTCAGTACCCCAGATATCTTTCTTACCATCGCCATTACCATCAGCGGCATACGCTAAAAATGAACTAGGCATAAACTGAGGTTGGCCCATAGCGCCAGCCCAAGAGCCTTTCATCTCTTTCGGGGTGATATGTCCTTGGTCAAGAATAGCCAACGCCGCCATCGCTTCACTGCGGAAAAACGCTTCTCTGCGCCCTTCGTAAGCCATCGTCGTTAAAGCATCGATAACGCTGTAATTACCGGTGAATTTACCGAAGTTACTCTCAACGCCCCATAAAGCGACAATGAATCGAGGCTGAACGCCATACTCATCACCAATGCGCTTTAAGGCTTTGTAATGCTTCTTATACAGTGATCTTGCTTGCTTCACTTTCCAATCTGGCACTGCTCGTGGAATGTACTCATCCAGAGTCAGTTTCTTTTCAGGTTGGTTTTTATCCGCTTTGACCGCTCTTGGCTTAAACGTCACACCATCAAAGGCTTCATCAATGATCGCTTCAGAAATGCCTTCTTCACGACCTTGTTGCTTTAGCTTTTCTACATATTGCTCGAAACTCAGTTCTTGAGCCTGTACTGAGCCAATGGTCAGGCTATTACCTAAAAGTAATGCCGACACCGCCAATATGCTTTTCGAAAATTTACTCAACGATCACTCCTCCCTGAATTGAGATAGTTATCACTCTTCGTCTTGATTGTTTTGCTGAGCTTTGCGCTCTTTATACAGCTCAAGTTCGTTTACTGGTGGAGGCGGAACCTGTAAAAAGAAACCATCGGTGTTCAGTGATTCTCTCACTTTATCGATGTTCACTTGAGCCAGTTTGCGACCGTCCATTTTAATTACCATTACAAAACTAGGTTTACCAAACATTTGCATCAGTGCGTCAGGAACTTGTGAGAAATCATCCTTCTTAGGGATATAAAGGTATGTTCCTTCTTTCTTTGAGCTTTTATATATAGAACACAGCATGACAAACCTTTTTAATTGATTATGACTACAAAACTCTCACTTGCGAGATCAAGAGTTTATGTTAGGGAAATATTGGGAACAAAACGTTCATTTGACAACAAGATTACTTGCTGTGCTTGGTCTGGGAATATAACATGATAAACCTAGTTTCAGGCAATGCCCTTTATTTTATTAATAAAGAAATTGTACCAATTCGCTATTGAGGTCCTGTAGTTTTTCGATGTCTAGTAATCCAGATCTAAAAGGTAGCAGCTTTACGCTATCTGTTTTGCACTTATCCGATGATCAAGTCGAAAATGCAGTCTCTTTTCTTCAAGAGAAGGTAGACCAAGCGCCCACTTTTTTTGCTGCCGCACCTGTGGTTATAAACATCAGCAAAGTGGCTGGCGATATCGACTTCGTAAAGCTAAAAGATGGTATCTCTCAAGCAGGTATGATTCCGGTTGGCGTCGCTGGCTGTTCTGACAAACGCATGCAAAATCTTGCTAGAGAAGCTGGCTTTGCGGTCATGACGGCAAGTAAATCCCCATCGCAAGCGCCTGCAAAAATGGCACCGATTAAAGTGATTAGAACCCCGATTCGTTCTGGGCAGCAGGTATACGCAAAAGATGGCGACCTATTAATCCTAAGCCACGTAAGTGCTGGTGCAGAAGTAATTGCCGATGGCAGCATCCATATTCATGGCACATTACGCGGCCGTGCGATTGCCGGTGCAAGTGGTCAAACTGAAGCAAAAATAATTTGTAATGATTTACAAGCCGAGCTGGTTTCTATTGCAGGAAATTACTGGCTCAGCGATCAAATTGAAAGCGAGTACTGGCAGAAGAAAACCATGTTCAGTATGGCAAACGATGTATTACACGTTGACGTCCTCGCAATATAAGAGAAATAAAAGGAAAAAATAATGGCACGCATTATCGTTATAACGTCAGGTAAAGGCGGGGTAGGCAAAACGACCTCTAGTGCAGCTATTGCCTCTGGCCTAGCTTTAAAAGGGAAGAAAACCGCAGTTATCGACTTTGATATCGGTCTGCGCAACCTTGATTTAATTATGGGTTGTGAGCGTCGTGTTGTTTACGATTTCGTTAATGTTATCAATGGTGAAGCAACGCTTAACCAAGCGATGATCAAAGACAAGCGCACAGACAACCTATTCATTCTTCCAGCTTCTCAAACTCGTGATAAAGACGCACTGACTAAAGATGGTGTTCGTCGCGTATTTGATGAACTGGATGAGATGGGCTTTGACTTCATCATCTGTGATTCACCTGCAGGTATCGAGCAAGGCGCGCTAATGGCGTTGTACTTTGCTGATGAAGCGATTGTAACAACTAACCCAGAAGTATCTTCTGTACGCGACTCAGACCGTATTCTAGGTATTCTTGACTCTAAATCTCGTCGTTCAGAAGAGGGCTTAGAGCCAGTGAAAACTCACCTTCTACTGACTCGCTACAACCCTGCTCGTGTAAATCAAGGCGAGATGCTAAGCGTACAAGATGTAGAAGAAATTCTTCACATTTCGCTGCTGGGTGTCATTCCTGAGAGCCAAGCAGTACTTAACGCATCGAACAAAGGTGTTCCAGTGATCTTTGACGAAGCAACCGATGCGGGTATGGCTTACAATGATACTGTAGAGCGACTACTAGGCAGCCAAGTTGACTTCCGCTTCTTAACGGAACAGAAGAAAGGCATCTTCAAACGACTGTTCGGGGGCTAATACACAATGTCATTACTAGAGTTTTTCAAACCACAGAAGAAGACCACTGCAAACCTAGCCAAAGAGCGTTTGCAAATCATTGTTGCAGAACGACGCAGCCATGACGACCCAGCGCCGTCTTACCTGCCGCAACTAAAAGAAGACATCTTGAAGTGTATTGCTAAATACGTAGAAGTAGACCCATCAATGGTTGACCTTACGTTCGAACACAAAGATGACGATATCTCAGTATTAGAGCTGAACGTTAAGCTGCCTGAAGACGATAAGTAATCATTACTATCTCGTCAGCAGATTAAATAAAAAGAGAGCCTAGGCTCTCTTTTTTGTTTGCGTTTTGTTCTTAAACAATCTGGCTATTTGATTGCTTTATTTAGCCTCTCGCCAACCAGATCTAAACGCCAACCTTGCATCACATCCGGAAGTTTTTCTGGATTACGATCGTGTTTCCAAACCCAGCTCAACATTTGGTTTAGCTGTTTCTTCGATGCCAAAAATTCAGTCGCTAGGCCACTGTATTGCGAAGCGGTTTTCACTTCATCTTTCAATACTTTAAATACTTGCTTATAGCCCGGGTAGTCCATTAGACGTTCAACTGGTGCTGGGTACTCTTCTTCTGGCGTGTGTTCCGCTAACTTAACGATTGAGCTGATCTTCGCGCCATGACGACGTACAGAGCGAAAATCAAAACCTTCCTCTTCCATACGTTTTGGATTCTTAATTGCAAAACGCGCGACAGCCCAAAGATCTTGTTCTTTAAAGATAAAGTTCAATGCGAGATCGCGCTTAATCGCTTCTTTCAAACGCCATGTCGCAAGTGGTCTCAAGATAGCAAGTTGCTGTGGCTTAAGTTGCCATGCGCCTTTGATATCAAGGTAAGCCGTATCTGGGTTTACTTTACGGATACGCTTCGCCACCTGTAGATCAGACTCTTGTTGCGCCGCTTCCCACCAGCCTGCTGCCATCACTTTCTCAAGAAGCTTGTTGTACATTGGCATTAAGTAGTGAACATCTGCTGCCGCGTAGTCGAGTTGCTTTTGAGAAAGCGGACGCGCCAGCCAATCGGTGCGAGATTCACTCTTATCTAGATCCACACCAACAAACTCTGAAACCAAAGCAGCAAAGCCCGTTGATAAGCCATGCCCTAAGAACGCCGCCATGATTTGAGTATCGACCATTGGGGTAGGTGTACAATCAAACGCATTCTGGAATACTTCTAAATCTTCACCGCATGCGTGTAGCACTTTCAGTACTGAAGCGTCTTTCAATAGCCCAACGAACGGTGTCATTTCATCAAGAGCAATAGGGTCAATCAGAGACAGCGTTTCACCGTCAAATAACTGAATCAAGCCTAATTGAGGGTAATAGGTTCTTGTACGAACAAACTCCGTATCAAGCATAACGACATCGGCTTCACGTGCTTGTTGGCAAACTCGCTCAAGGTCTTTCAATTGGGTAATGATTTGATAGTCCACAAAAACTCTCACTGGTTTCTATTTGATCGCCGGATACAAAAATGCCGACATTAACTGTCGGCATTCTAACACCATTTTACCACGCCCGCTTAAATTAAGCGTTTCAATGGTTTCAAGTGGAACCGCTTGTCATTCACTTTCGCGTTTAGCAAGCTCAGCATCGTTCTCTTCACGTAGTACGCGACGTAAGATCTTACCTACGTTGGTCTTTGGAAGATCTTCTCTAAACTCTACCAGTTTAGGCACTTTGTAACCCGTTAGGTGTTCACGACAGTGCGCGATGATGTCTTCTTTAGTTAGGCTAGGATCACGCTTAACCACGTAGATTTTCACCAGTTCACCAGACACTTCATGAGGTTGACCAATCGCCGCTACTTCTAGCACTTGGCCATGCAGTGCAACGACATCTTCAATCTCATTCGGGTAAACGTTAAAGCCAGACACAAGAATCATATCTTTTTTACGGTCAACAATGTGCAGCAAGCCTTCGTCATCAAACTTAACGATGTCACCTGTCGACAACCAACCGTCTTGGTCAATCACTTCTTTGGTCGCTTCTGGACGTTGCCAGTAACCCTGCATCACTTGAGGACCACGAACTTGCAGCTCACCCACTTGGTCATTATCAACCACGTTACCTTCATCATCAATGATGCGAACATCGGTTGACGGTACGGGTAAACCAATAGCACCCGTGTAATCTTTTAGGTCATATGGGTTACCCGTTACCAGCGGTGAACACTCGGTTAAACCATAACCTTCTAACAGATGGATACCCGTTACTTTCTTCCATTGTTCAGCAACAGCGCGTTGAACCGCCATACCACCACCAACAGATAGGCGTAGGTTACTGAAGTCTAATTCATGGAAATCTTCGTTGTTTACTAGCGCATTAAACAGTGTATTTACACCGGTAATTGCGGTAAACGGAACCTTTTGCAGCTCTTTGATAAAACCAGGAATATCACGAGGGTTAGTAATAAGAAGATTACGACCACCCATTTCTACGAATAGCAAGCAGTTTACTGTCAGTGCAAATACGTGATACAGCGGCAATGCTGTTACCACTAACTCTCGGCCTTCATGCAGAACCGGACCATACGCCCCTTTCGCTTGAAGTACGTTCGCGATCATATTGCGATGCGTTAGGATTGCACCCTTCGCAACACCCGTAGTACCACCAGTGTACTGAAGGAATGCAATATCATCCCCAGTCATAAATGGTTTTACATACTGAAGGCGACGACCTTTATGCAGCGCTTTTCTGAACGAGATAGCACCCGGTAGGTCATACTTAGGAACCATACCCTTCACGTATTTCACGACGAAATCGACAATGGTACCTTTTGCGCGTGGCAACATTTGCCCTAGGCTGGTGAGTACAACGTGTTTAACTGGCGTGTTATCAACGACTTTCTCTAGCGTGCTCGCAAAATTTGAAACAATAACGATTGCCTTTGCACCAGAATCGTTCAGTTGATGCTCTAACTCACGAGGTGTGTACAGTGGATTGACGTTCACTGCTATCATACCAGCGCGCAATACACCAAAGAGTGCAATTGGGTATTGCAGCAAGTTTGGCATCATCAGTGCAACGCGATCGCCCTTCTTGAGCTTCAAATCATTCTGCAGGTAAGCAGCAAAAGCACGACTACGCTCTTCAAGCTTACGGAATGTCATTACTGAGCCCATGTTCTCAAAAGCAGGTTGGTCTGCGTATTTCTGTACAGACTGCTCGAACATTTCGATAAGAGATGGGTATTGATCTGGGTTGATCGTTTCTGGTACGTCACTTGGATAACGTGAAAGCCAAGGTTTATCCACTATGTTACTCCTCGTTTATCAGCTGACGACTGCTTCGCCGCTTTTATCATTACGGTATTACAGCACAGCTTTAGTGCATGAGCACTAAAAGGCTCAAACACTTGTTTAAATTTTGTTAACTAAACCAAGAATTAGCTGTGAAACTAGCTCTGGGCTCTCTAAATGACAATGATGTCCGCCGGGAACAGTCTCAATTTGTAAAGGACTATGGGCTGATTTGTAGCGATTACGCTGCAAATGTCTAAATCCATCATTACCTAATATTATGAGTTGAGGGCATTCAATAGCCGCCATAATCGCTTCAGCGTGCGCCAGTGACATTCGGTATAACGAGTCACATTTTAGATTAGGGTCGCATCGCCATTGCCAGGAGTCGTCTAACTCGGCAATCCCACGCTCTACAATAGGGGCAATGAGTTCTGCATTGATTTGATTGGCGTGTGCTCTCAGCTTAATAGCATCCTCTAGGCTTGCTAAAGGACGTGAAGGTTTTCTCCGCTGTCGAAGGCGACTGAGTACCCCATCTCTTAGACGAGAGACCGTTTCTTGGGGAGCTTCAGAAAGAGGTCCGTGACCTTCAATTTGAATTAATCCTGACACCTTTTCAGGAAAGGCGGCACTATAGCAACTTGCTATCAATGCACCAAGTGAATGTCCTACTAGGACCAGTCTGTTTGACGATAATTTAGTCACAAGCTGATGTAAATCATCGATATAGTCATGAAATGGGTAGTAACTTCCCGACTTATGCGACGAAAGACCATGACCAAAGAGGTCAATCGCAATCAGATGACAATCGGGTAATCTGGTTTTTAGGCTGGCAATAACAGAAGAAAAACTCGCAGAGTTATCTAACCACCCATGAATAAAAACGACCGTCGTGACGGTCGTTTCTGGGTTGCCCATCTGTTGTGTGGCAAGCGTCCCGCTCGCAAGTGAATATGATTTGTCAATCATCAAGCTTTAGTAACCTCTAATCCTTGCTTGGTGTAGCAATCAACATCTAATAACTAGCGTTAATTACTCGACATCCTGTATAACTCGGCCTTGTCTTGGCATAGTTTGAAAACTGCGGCAATGTAAGCTTCTGCACGAATAGTAGGTTGGTGCGAAGTCATTAACAACGACACGCTCCGTAATGTTCCACAGTCGTTGGTTATCTACCTTCATTACCGGGAAGGTGTAAGGGTACTCGCCGATTTTGCCATCTTCACTACCGTTTGATTGACCAACTAGCGTAATCAAACGGCCTTCAGCAAAGCTCAAAGGCTCAACGTATCCTTCAATATAACCAACAAAGCGTCCACTCGGCTCTGCATCGAGATCAGGCTTACCATTGCTTGAAATTGGCATGTTAGCAACTTCAATTCGAGTTCTATCCTTTAGGTTGGTCACTTTAGAAATCACGCCACCTAACCGAACACTTTTAGCGCCTGGTAATTGGTCAACCCATTGTTGGTAGTCACTGATAACAGGCTCTGATTTTGCTTCGAGTTCGCTAGGTAGTGATGAGCACCCTGCTAGCACCAAGATACCAAGAGAAAAGGCAATTAAGCGTATTTTAGATAAGTAATTAGACATGGTTCTGGTCCCTAAACAGGCATTAATAATTCGCTTCAGATGTAAATATCGACACCAATAAGCTTTGCAAGTTCTTCTTTTTTCGCCTGGTTCATTACATCCATGTATTCTTCCATAGCCTTACGTCCTCGGCCCTCTGGAAGATCATACTGGATTTGAGCCTTATGTAGCTCAGACTCTTTAACTTGACGAATAGAATGAGAGACAGCATTAGCCACTTTGGTTGGTTGCCCAACCGCAGTACTAGCATCAGATTTTTTTGCCTGCTCCTTCTTTTTTACTCGATTCGGCTTAGACGTATTGCCTATCGAAGAAGGAGGTAAGTTATTAATTGATACCATGACTAAATATCCGCCCTCTCAAATCTAAATAATACGCATTTAGATCTAATTTACATCAGAACCTTGTAAAAAATTACTCGCGACCTGGTAGCTTCTTCCACGTCACTTTATCACGCAGATACACAGGCTCAGATTCTTCAGCAGGTACGGCTTTGCCTTCTGCATAAGCAAATTGAGCAAGGAACGCCATATCTTGAGCTTCTGGGAATAACACGTCACACGCTTTGGTGTTGATCGCTAGTGTATCCATATGCTCTACGTAAGCTTCCCAACCGGTGCCCACTTGTGCCCATATCTCAGAATCTGCTTCTAACTGCGCAGCCAATTCACTTGGCGGTGTTACACATTCAGCATCAACCGCAGTCCAACGACCGTCTTGTTCACGGCTGTAACGAGCCCAGTACACTTCACTCATACGCGCATCAATCGCTGTCGCAACATGAGTTTCACCAAATTTACGGTAGCTGCCTTGCGCCATTGCAGCCAGTGTAGAGACACCGATCATTGGTAAATCCGCACCAAAAGCCAAACCTTGAGCAATACCAATACCAATACGTACACCCGTGAAACTGCCTGGGCCTTGACCAAACGCGATAGCATCAATATCGGTTAAAGCGACATTCGCTTCTTTCAGTACTTCATCAACCATAGGTAGAATTTTTTTCGTATGGTCTCGAGGTGCCTCTTCGCTACGAGCGAACACCTGGTCACCAATTACTAATGCAACTGAACAGTTTTCAGTTGCGGTATCTACTGCAAGAATTTTCGCGCTCATTTGTGTCTCAAATATTCGTTATCTAATCTAAAAATAATGGCTAAACTCAACAATGCCAGTTATTCGGCAGCGGTTGAATGGTCTTTAGCTAAGAATTCTTTAATGACCCCTAAGTCACGTGTACGAGGGATAGGCGGTAAACTCGCCAAAAAGATGCCACCGTAATCGCGAGTCACCAATCGGTTATCGCAAATAATCAAAGCACCATTGTCACGCTTATCACGTATCAATCGGCCCACACCTTGTTTCAAGGTAATCACGGCATCTGGCAATTGAACCTGTGCAAAAGGGTCGCCCCCTTTTAACTTACAGTCCTCAATGCGAGCCTTAAGTAAAGGATCATCAGGGGCTGTAAAGGGCAATTTGTCGATGATAACACAGCTTAATGCATCGCCCCTAACATCTATCCCTTCCCAGAAAGCGCCAGTCGCCACCAGTAATGCATTACCCAACTCCATAAACTCAGCCAAAGTTTTTTGCTTGCTTGTCTCACCTTGCAATAACACCGGCACGGTCAAGGTTTCACGGAATCGCTCTCCTAACTCTTTCATCATGCTGTGTGAAGTGCACAAGAAGAAACAACGACCTTGGTTTTGCTCAATCACAGGCGTCAACATACGAACCAACTTATCAGCTAAGCCCGGGCTATTCGGTTCTGGAAGATAACGTGGCACACACAAACGCGCTTGATTGGGATAATCGAATGGGCTCGGCAGTGAAAACTGAGCCGAGGGCTTTAAGCCTAGTCGCGAAGTGAAGTGGTCGAAATCGTCCGATACCGCCAAGGTGGCTGAGGTAAACACCCAAGCGCCCGGTTTAAGCTCGATCTGTTCGTGAAATTTATCAGCAACTGAAAGCGGCGTAATGTGCAAAGCAAAGTGGCGCGGTGTGGTGTCATACCAATACGAATAACCCGTAATCGACACATCACATACACGCTCAATGCGTGACTTAATCATGTTTGCACGCTCGAAAGCGGTATCCAATAGTTGGCTTCGTCCGAGTGCTAGTTTCAATACATCTACAGCCAGTTGTAATGCATCTTGCAGGCGAACTAACTCCCTAGCGATCGACTCTGATTTTAGCGCCTCGCGCCAGTTACCACGAAAACCGGTATCACCCAGCACAATTCTTAAATCAGATGAGGACTGAACAAGCCTGTCACCAACCTTTTGCAGTTGGCGCATGTCTTTCGCTTCGGTGCGATAGCCAATTTCAATGTCTTTGGCGAGTTCGTGAATTTGTCGACTTGATACAGACTGACCAAAATATTGGCTAGCAATGTCGGGAAGTTGATGCGCTTCATCGAAGATAAATACATCAGCCTCTGGGATGAGCTCACCGAATCCGGTCTCTTTAATCGCGAGATCGGCTAGGAAAAGGTGATGGTTCACTACGACCACATCCGAATCCATCGCTTTTTTACGCGCTTTCAATACAAAGCAATCGGTATAACTTGGACACTCTTTGCCCAAGCAATTGTCGTTGGTCGAGGTAATCGTTGGGATTACAGGACTATCTTCCGCAATATCATCACAATCACCCAAATCACCAGTTTGCGTGGATGAAGACCAGCTACGAACTTTGACTAACTGAGCGAGTAGCGTTGGATCCGTATGAGTACCATGACTTTCGATCATTTGGCGGCTCAATCTATCCAAACACAAATAGTTTGAACGCCCCTTAAGCAGCGCAACTTGACCATGAAAACCAAGGGCATCAGTCATTAAAGGCAGGTCACGGTGGAACAGTTGTTCTTGAAGGTTTTTGGACCCCGTACTAATGATGGTTTTCTTACCACTAAGCAGTGCCGGCACAAGATAAGCAAATGTCTTACCGGTACCCGTCCCAGCTTCTACCACCAATTGGCTCTGTTGCTGAATGGCCTGTGAAACTGCTTCAGCCATGTCTAACTGAGCTTGTCTTGGTTGAAAGCCTGGGATTGCTTTACCCAGTGCGCCATCAGCAGAAAACGTTGTAGATATCATAGAGTACGAAGTTTAGAAAAAGTGAAGGCGAATTATGGCAGGTTTAGTGAGCCGGCGCGAATCAAGAATGACTTCGCACCGGAGGTGTCTGGGTTATTTCAAATTACCAAGAGAACGAGAATGAAAATCGAGATTGCTGTTTTAGCTTAAAGGTTAATTGCTTATTTTCGATTGAGATAACGAGATAGCCAAGGAGCGCCTTCAAATTCATTATCATTTGGCTGTATGGCTTTTACTGCATCGCTTAGCGAGGTTTTGCTTTCCCACATTTCATCGAGAACGTTTCCATCTAGCTCTGTGCTGCCAGCCAATGAACTCACGCGTTTGCAGTACAGCTTTTTTGCTAGTAACTCTTTATCCATAAGTATCACCTCTATTTTTGGCCAAGGCGAAAATGTCTCGGTGAAGTTCAAATGCGTACTAGGGTCAAAACTTTAAAAATGAAGCTTCTGCCTGTTTTTCCATCTGAAAACTGATATTTCGATATCAAACAATTTATCAAAGCGATAAATGAGCAGCAGAATTTGTTGAAACCAACTTGATAATAGATTAATTATAACGGTGATATAGCGGCTCAGTTCACCGTTCGACGGCCTGTATTTAATTTAAAGAATAAAAAATATTTCATGGAAGTAAGATGCAAATGGAAAGAAAAACATTACTAACACATTGTACTGATGCCCCAGGCCTCATCTCAAAAATCACCAACATTTGTTACAAACATCAACTCAATATTGTTCACAACAACGAGTTCGTAGATAACACTAGTGGTCACTTCTTTATGCGCACTGAGCTAGAAGGTTATTTCAATGATGAAACCTTTCTAGCAGACCTAGACCAAGCCCTGCCAGAAAACGCGAAACGCAAGCTAGTCGACTCTTCTCGCAAGCGTATTGTTATTCTCGTGACAAAAGAAGCACACTGTCTTGGCGATATTCTGATGAAGAACTTCGATGGCAGTTTAGATGTTGAAATCGCAGCGGTTGTCGGTAACTACGACATTCTACAAAGCCTAACCGAGCGTTTTGATATCCCTTATCATCATGTTTCACACGAAGGTCTGAACCGTGAAGAGCATGAGCAAAAAATGCTGGAAGTGATTGACCAATACGAGGCTGATTACCTTGTTTTGGCTAAATACATGCGAGTACTGACTCCGGGATTTGTTGAAAAGTACAACCACAAGATCATCAATATTCATCACAGCTTCTTGCCAGCATTCATTGGTGCGAAACCCTACCAACAAGCGTATGAGCGCGGCGTAAAGATCATTGGTGCAACAGCGCACTTCGTGACTAACGATTTGGATGAAGGCCCAATCATTAAGCAAGACGTTATCCCTGTCGATCACAACTTCAGTGCGAAAGACATGGCGCAAGCGGGTCGTGACGTAGAGAAGAATGTTCTAAGTAAAGCGCTAAACAAAGTCATCAATGACCATGTGTTTGTTTACGGCAACAAGACTGTGATCCTGTAAGTTCGACACCTTTAGAACCCAATAAAAAACGCGTAATAAGATTTCCCCATTACGCGTTTTTTGTATTTGGTTATCGAGTCCGTTGTTAGAGATTCCCGACAACGCTCCTTCGTAGCTATCGGGAATGACGGTGTTCTTTTGCTAGTAAAAACGATGACTCAGAAGAGATAAAGTCAAACCGAATGATGGTAAGGCACAACCACAGCACACATCCGCACTCTATCTGAAAATTTTAATATCAAATCAAGCGTTCAATACAATTGGTAGACCAACACATCCACTAATCGACAGCCTCGTCATTCCGACGAGTCTAGGCGAGATCAGGAACCTATCTTGTTAACTCTGGCTAAGCTTGCTCTGACTCAACAATCTTCTGCAACGAATGTGGGTGCAGCTTGATACAAATCTCTTGATGCTTGAATGCAACGGTTGGGTTGTTCAAACGCTCCCCTTCACCTTTCGGGCTAGACAGTTTGATCTTAACACCTTGCTCAGACAGAGTTTCAAAATTAGCAGCGAATGGCGGGTAAGTACCTTTCAGATCCGCTAGGTAGTCATCGGCCGTTTGCGCGTGAGACGGAATGACGAACTCAACATGCTCCCAATCTTGGCTCGGATAAATCTTGCCCTCTGCAGGGTATGGCAACTCCAAACACTCAATGCTCCAGCCACGGCTTTGCAAAGGCTCATCAAAAGCGATCACAACAATTGGACGACCATTGATCATCGCTTGTGAAATCGTAGAGCCGTATTCAGACCATGCTTGATGTGCAGCTTTCGCTAATTCCGTTTCATTGATTCTTAGCGCGATATGATCCGCTTGAGCAAAGCTCAAATCTAAACCCAGTAAGTTACCTAGGTTTTCAATCTTCGCCATAAACGCATCAAGGCGGGCAATCATTTGTTGTGGTTCTAATTCAGCTTGCTTGAGGCTCATCGTCATTGTCTGTGTTCTCCAAATATTAGCTGCATGGTATCAGTTTTGCTTTGTTCAACAAACGCTGCGAATACAAAAAGACAGCCGATAAGCACGTTGGCTCACATTCCTAAATACACAAACGCTGCATGGCGAAAATTGATTGTCAAAAACCCCTCAGGAAATGTTAATTTTCTATCAATTCGACCTATAAGAAACCGCACAAAATTGGTATGATTACTGCTATTTTTGTGAACTTAAACAGTGTCTGTTGTTCATTTCGGCATTAAATCGTTAACTAGACTCATAATTAACCAAATTTGATGACCTCGAAGTAATGGCCACTCTTATCATCCTTGAATTGAAGGAAACGCGTGTGAATATCCAAGCACTTATTAATGACAAAGTATCTCAGGCTCTAGAAGCCGCTGGCGCACCTGCAGGCTCTCCTGCTGCTGTTCGCCAATCTGCAAAACCACAATTTGGTGACTACCAAGCAAACGGCGTGATGGGCGTTGCTAAGCGACTAGGTACTAACCCGCGAGAATTTGCTCAGAAAGTATTGGACGTTCTAAACCTAGACGGTATCGCTTCTAAAGTTGAAATCGCAGGTCCAGGTTTCCTTAACATCTTCCTAGATGAAGCTTTCCTAGCAAAACAAGCAGACGCAGCGCTTGCTGATTCTCGCCTTGGTGTTGCAGCAGCTGAAGCACAAACAATTGTTGCTGACTACTCGGCGCCAAACGTTGCAAAAGAAATGCACGTTGGTCACCTGCGTTCAACAATCATCGGTGATGCCGTTGTTCGTACACTTGAATTCCTAGGCCACAAAGTTATCCGTGCTAACCACATCGGTGACTGGGGTACTCAATTCGGTATGCTTATCGCAAACCTTGAGCGCGTTCAGGCTGAGTCAGGTGAAGTTTCAATGGAACTTGCTGACCTTGAAGGCTTCTACCGTGAGTCTAAAAAGCTTTACGACGAAGACGAAGAGTTCGCAGTTAAAGCACGTGGCTACGTAGTGAAACTACAAAGCGGCGACGAGTTCTGTGCAGAGATGTGGAAGAAGCTTGTTGACGTAACAATGATTCAAAACCAACGCAACTACGATCGTCTAAACGTATCACTAACGCGTGATGACGTAATGGGCGAAAGCATGTACAACCACATGCTTCCAGGCATCGTTGCTGATCTTAAAGAGCAAGGTCTTGCTAAAGAAGATGACGGCGCACAAGTTGTATTCCTAGATGAATACAAAAACAAAGATGGCGACCCAATGGGCGTTATCATCCAGAAGCGCGATGGCGGCTTCCTTTACACAACAACTGATATCGCTTGTGCAAAATACCGTTTTGAAGAGCTAGGCGCAGACCGCGTTCTTTACTTCATCGACTCTCGTCAGCACCAACACCTAATGCAAGCTTGGACTATCGTTCGTAAAGCAGGTTACATCCCAGAATCTGTTTCTCTTGAGCACCACGCGTTCGGCATGATGCTAGGTAAAGACGGTAAGCCATTCAAGACTCGTGCCGGCGGTACGGTTCGTCTAGCTGACCTTCTTGATGAAGCTGAAGTTCGTGCAGCACAACTGATCGAATCTAAGAACCCAGAACTCGCTGAAGACGAGAAGAAAGCGATCGCTAACACAGTTGCAATGGCAGCGGTTAAGTACGCAGACCTTTCTAAGCACCGTACGACTGACTACGTGTTCGATTGGGACAACATGCTTGCGTTCGAAGGTAACACAGCACCTTACATGCAATACGCATACACTCGTGTTGCTTCTGTATTTGCTAAAGCCGGCGTTTCTATGGACTCTCTTGAAGGTGAAATCAAAATCACTGAAGCGAAAGAGAAAGCGCTTATCGCTAAACTTCTACAGTTTGAAGAAGCGGTTCAATCTGTTGCTCGTGAAGGTCAACCACACATCATGTGTAGCTACCTGTTCGAACTAGCAGGTCAGTTCTCTAGCTTCTACGAAGCATGCCCTATCCTAGTAGCAGAAGACGAAGCTGTTAAGCAGAGCCGTCTGAAGCTTGCTGCCCTAACAGCGAAGACAATCAAACAAGGTCTGTCGCTTCTAGGCATCGAGACTCTAGAACGTATGTAAGCGATTCGAGATTCGAGATTCGAGATTCGAGATTCGAGATTCGAGATTCGAGATTCGAGATTCGAGATAATTAGAAAGGTTGACGCGAAAGCGTCAACCTTTTGTTTTATATAGAAATTATATCTACTAAACTATCGAGCTACCCGCAGACTTCCGTCGCAGAGATCTCCTACTACGCTCCTTCGTCGCTCTAGGAGATGACGGCAGTAGATGCCGTGAATCCAAGACAGGATCAATGGCGCGTGACCACTATCCTTCCCCCGCCATCCCCTTCATTGATGAGAGAGCGTGATAGGGAACCTTCTAAAGCACGTAACAGCAGTAAACCAATTCGCTATTCCTCTCCTTCACGCTATTCCCCACAGTGAAATACGAGCGTGTTGGAGAATCTCCTAAAACATACTACTACTGAAAACCAATTCGTCATCCTTCTCCTTCACCGTCATTCCCTTCAGTGAGGTACGAACGTGATAGGGCATCTGCTTATTGAGGTCGTAAGCGCTAGCCACATTTCCATTCCAACCTTATACTTCACTAAAACAATTAATTGGAAAGATCATGAGCTTCGAACTTCATCCTCAATTGGCAAAAGACACCACGGTTATTGGCGAATTCCCGCTTAGCCTCGCACTACTGCACAAAGACAATGCTGTACCTTGGGTTATTCTGGTCCCAAAACGTGCCAACCTAAAAGAGCTGCATCACTTACCAATGAAAGAGCAACAGCAGTTCTTACATGAATCTCAAGCTGTAAGCCAGGCCCTAGAAGCTACGTTCCAACCGGATAAGCTCAACCTAGGCGCGCTAGGTAACATGGTGCCACAACTTCACATTCACCATATCGCACGTTTCAAAGATGATGTTGCATGGCCTGGCCCTGTGTGGGGCAACACCACAGGTGAACAGCGCAGTGAAGAAGAGCAAGCAGCTATCCTAACTCGCATTCAAAATGTGCTGTCACTAAGTTCTATCTTTAAGAAAGCTTAACCTTGTGACACAGGTGATGCCTCTTAGCTAGGCATTACCATTATTACCAATTTGTAATAATGATTCACAAAAACAGCCCATTATCACAACAAAGACTCCCGCGTATACTCTCTTGCACACAACATAGAGAGAGCATCATGAAACAAACCTTCAACTTATTTCGTCATATCAGCTGGATCGCCATCATCTGTTCTATGCTTGCTTCCCTACTCTTATTCTTTATGGGAGCAACCAAGACTTACTCTGCTTTTGCGATCTTCATGCTCAATCAGGTGCCACCAGAATCGCTCGCGCATTTAGACACAACAGATATCGCGATCTCGTACTTGATTAAGTCTCTGGATACATTCTTGATTGCTTTTGTACTCTTCATCTTTTCTCACGGTGTGTTCACTTTATTCATCTCGGATAAAAGTAATGCCGCGAAAAGTGACCAACAAACCAATAAAAGCACAGTACTAAGTTGGATAAAAACACCCAACATTGGTCACCTGAAAAACATTTTGGCTGAAGTGATTATCATCATTCTCTTCGTGAAATTTTTGGAGCTTGTGCTCGTCAATTTCGACAGTATTGGATGGGATATTTTGGTTCTTCCAGTATCCATACTGTTGCTGAGTATCGGCCTTAAAGTTCTTGGGTTAGGTGAAACCAAAGAGTCTTAAGTCGAGAAGCACAAACAAAAAAACCGCAGCTCATAGGCTGCGGTTTTTTATTAGATATTGACCAAACTACATCATCACATTCAGCGACAGACCATCTTGCTTGCTGATGGTGTAGCGAACACGCGTTGTATGACCATGTTTGTTGGTGTCGACCAAACGAGATACTTTGCCTTTCTTGACCCACACGCTCAACATCGCATCCACGCCGTCCTCACTCATACCAAATTTCGCTGCAATCTCTTTACGATCTGCGACACCTTGGCTGTCAATGTACTGATGAAGTTCAGTTAAAATCATACGGCTTGCACCTCTAATGCTTTTTGCTTGCTGCCAACTTTCTTAAATACACGGTAGGTAATCACAAAGCCACCAGCAATCGCGACCATCCACACAGCACTAGTCACAGGGTGTGCTGCAAAGTTTGCCGCTTGGTAGTAGAAAGTTGCACCAAAGTAGCCAAGCGCCATTGTCCAAACTGCAATAAAGCGTGCAAACATTTGACCAAATTCACGAACGTAAGCACCCATTGCAGCCACACAAGGTGTGTAAAGCAAGATAAGGATTAAGTAAGCAAACGCAGCGTGACCAGAAACAAATTTGTCTTTCAGGTTACCAAAGATAGACGAGTCAACCTCTTGTTCTTCGGCAGCGGCACCGGAATCACTTAAGTCACCAACCTCAATACCTAGGGGATCTGAGTAGCTCAAACCGGCTAAATTCTCAGGGATCGTCATCACCGCTTCTTCTAAGCTCGCCGCTAGGTCAAACTCAGCCGCTTCTTCATCAGAAGGCGTTGTGTAAAGGCTGTTCAACGTACCAACTACCGCTTCTTTTGCGAAGATACCAGTAATGATACCTACCGTTGCTGGCCAGTTTTCCTCTGTAATCCCAATTGGTTGGAATACAGGAGTCACAACTTGCGCTGCCTTTGAAAGTACTGAATTTTCGCTGTCTTCGTTACCGAAGCTGCCGTCCATACCCAGAGAGTTCAAAAAGCTTAAGATTGCTACCACAACCACAATCGTTTTACCTGCACCAAGTACGAATCGCTTCAGTTTCTGCCACGTTTTCAACATCACGTTCTGTAAGGTTGGCAGCTCGTAGTCTGGCATTTCCATTACTAAGCTGTCGCTGCTACCTGGGTAGATAGTGTTTTTGAGGAACAAACCGGTAAATACAGAAGCAAAAATACCCATGATATACAGAGCAAATACCACGTTTTGCCCTGCACCAGGGAAGAACGCAGCTGCAAACAGTGCGTATACAGGTAAACGAGCACCACATGACATAAATGGTGCCATAGAGGCAGCTAGCCTACGCTCACGCTCTTGGTCAAGTGTACGAGTTGCCATAATTGCTGGCACATTACAGCCAAAGCCAAGCACTAGCGGTACAAACGCCTTACCAGGTAGACCAATCTTCTGCATCACTTTATCAAGTACAAACGCAGCACGCGCCATGTAGCCTGAACTTTCAAGTACCGCTAAGAACAAGTAAAGCGCCGCGATTACTGGAATAAAGGTTGCAACAGTTTGAATACCGCCACCGATACCATCTGCAAGAATAGTAACCAGCCAAACTGGTAGGTGTCCGTCTAACAAATGGTGTCCACCATCAACCAATATTGCACCAACACCAATATCAAAGAAGTCGATAAACGCACTACCGATATTGATAGAGAACATGAACATTAGGTACATGATGACGAAGAAGAAAGGGATACCGACCCATTTGTTCAAAATGAATTGGTCAGCTTTCTCTGTGAAGTTACGGCTTAGTTTGCCTTCACTGCGGCGAACACGCTTACACAGGTCATGTAAGAAGGTGTACTTCGCATCTGCTACCGCTAGGTCGATATCAAACTCAGCGCCAAGACGCACATTGTCAATTTGAGTACGTGTTTGCGGAACTAATCCGTTTAGTACCAGGTAATCATTTTCTAGAGCTCGAATCGCAAGCGCGCGGTGAGAAACATCAGCATCATCAAAGTGTGATTCAACAGAAGGAATAAGTGCTTCTAATGCTTCGTCATAGTTAATAGAGATAGGATCAAGGCTAACACCTTGCACAAGAAGCTTATGCAGGCGCTCTTTGAAACGAGCCACTTGGCCTTTATCGTTCGCAGACAAGCTAAGAACCGGACAACCTAGCTCTTTCTCTAGCGCTTTCAGGTTAATTACCTGACGCTCACGCTTTAATACATCCATTTTGTTCAATACAACGATCATTGGGCGACCCAACTCTCGCAATTGCAATGTCATATATAAGCTTCGCTCTAAGCAACTTGCATCAACAACATTAATGATCACGTCAGCAGGGTGAGTCAGAACAGCTCGCGACGCGATAGACTCATCAATACTATTCGCATCATTACCACTATCTAGTGCGTAGATACCAGGCAAGTCGGTTAACTGAAACTGGTCACCTGCATGTGAATAGACACCCGTTTTCTTTTCAACGGTTACGCCTACCCAGTTCCCAACATGCTGCTTCGCACCTGTTAGTGCATTGAATAACGTTGTTTTACCACTATTCGGGTTACCAACGGTAAGAACTTGATAATCCATTTAGATAACCTCGATTTGTTCTGCGATGCTTTCACGAATAGCGATAGAGACCCCTCTCACCTCAACTTGAAGCGGGTCGCCCATCGGTGCGCGGCGGATTAGTGTTACCTCTGTTTTTGGCAACATACCCATGACCATTAGCTTTTTTCTAACTTCTGGTGTTAAGCCGGTTAAGGCAACTATAGAAGCCGCTTTTCCTTGCTCTAGTTGTGAGAGTTTCATAAATACCCAATTCGTGATTGATAATGAGAAAGATTGTTATTAGCGGCATGATACACATAGATGACCACAGCTCTATTGCGTGAAATCAATGTTTTCGAAAATATTCACTCGTAAGTTTCGTTAAAAACGTTTACGTCAATACCGTCACTTTCAACAACTAGTGAAAACTACCTCACTAGTACATTACAATCAAATACGTATCAAGACATTAAATATCAATAACTTATAAGAATGTCGCTTTTCTTATAGCCTTCTGTCGTTAATTTTATAAGTAAAATAAGTTACTAATTGTATAGTTACTCCATCGAAGAGAAACTCCTTCTCTTTAATATAATACCAGAGGTGATGTGGCTTACCATATCACTCCGGCAGCAAGCGAAGGTGTCATTGGCACTCGTGGTATAGTCTCCCCGGCTATACCACGATTTTTTTCTTATCTTGTTTAATCCCTACAAAACAATCTCGTATCTCGTAAAGAATAAAAAAGCCCCAACACGAATGTCGAGGCTTCAATAAAACTATCTGTCGTTAGCGTAAGACTGGCTGGTTCAAATTGTTCGCTCTAGTCTTCACTGTTTTCAGCAAACTTAGATGGTGACATACCAAAGTGATGTCTGAACCTTTGGCTGAAATAAGACGGATCATTAAAGCCAGAGTCAAAAGCAACATCTGATATCTTCTCTCCAGCTAGTAACCGCTCACACGCATGCTCCAAGCGAACCTCATTCAAATGTTCTTTAAAGGTCTTATTATAAGCCAACTTAAATCGCCTTTGTAAGCTTCTCTCTGACATGAATAGATACTTAGCGGCAGTCGCAGTACCAAACTCAGCATCAGCGTAGTGTTCACTAACAATCTGAGTCACTCTATTCTTCCATTCTTGCTCTACACTGAGCTTTAACTGCTCAGGTGAGGTATTAGCGAGCTTGATAGTCTCAATCTGCTCTATTGTATTGGTTTCGAGATTATCTAATACCTGAAAGTCAATTGGCCAAGTAAGCTGCACCTTATTCTGAGAGTCAGACACAAAAGCATTGAGCTCTCCACCACTCTGATTCACCAGCAATGGTAACTTTTCTATATTTAAGTCGGTCGACTTTCCACTATTATCACTAATGCTAGAGGTTAGTTTAGGGAAAGGCATTCCATGGTCTAAAATCGTCACGACTAAGTGCTCTTTTAGCTCTTCAACCGTAACCATCATGCTCTGCGACTTAAAGTTGCGCTTGATAATGCTCGCAATCAGGCTATTGAAGATAATATCGAGATTAAAATACAGTAAAGATACATGTCTATGTTTCGTCTCTACTTTTATCTCTAGCTCAATACCCGCTTTAGCTAAATCTTCTTGCCACGCCTTAAGCACCGACTCCAAGATTAAGATCATATCGTAACCAACCGCGCCGACATCCTGCCGGCTATTACTCAATTGCGCCAAACCATTCTTTAACGCAAGAATCGGTGATTTACCTTGTTCATCATTCCAATTAGGGAGCATGGCTACAACTTGGTTGACCTCTGAGGACAGTTCATCGGCGGTATGAGACACGAGCGCATTCTTAACCGATAACTGCTTCTTAAGCTGCTGATTAGTCGTCAGCAATATCCGGCTTTGGTGTCTCAACTGATCGGTTTTTAAAGCCACTTGCGCCTTTAGGTGTCGGTTAGCAAAGGTGACATAACGCGAACGCCAAAAAACCAAGATAGTGACGACACAAATAAGTAAGATCAGAGAACTTGCTGCAGCCCAGTTACTGAGGTACCAAGGTTCGGCTATTGAGAAACTTTGATTGGTGGACACAAAACGGTAGTGAGAGTCCTTAACAGGCTTAACCTCAAGTGTGTAATCGCCGGGCAGCAAGTGATCTAGGGTTAACAAGCTCCCTTCAAACTCGCTCCAAGACTCATCACCATTGAGCCTATACTCCATCGCAGGTGCAAACGTACCAGGTAAAATACCTAGCTTGAACCCAATCGAGGATCCATAAGGTACCTCGGCTAGATCTGCAGCCTTGCCGCCAAGAGACACGGTCTTTTGATTGACACTTATTTTGCTCAGTAAGGCACGGCTATGAGGCGTAGTCGACACCAATAACTCATTCGCTAACGCGCTCACCACCCCATATTTAGAACCCAATACTAGCTTTGAAGATTGGTTATGTTCACAGTAGAATAGCTCACATGCACCAGCCGCGAGTTCATTGGTGATCAAACCAAAAGGTGAACCGATATGTTTATGAAGCTGTCCGTCTAGCCCATAATAGCTAAGCCCTTTTGAAGAGCCTAACCAAACGCCATTTTCATCGCTGATTAAACAACTAGGACTAATGTTCTCCTCAACAAGGGGAATCTCTTCAATGACTGGACGATCGTAAGGGATCCGATAGACACCATAGCTGCTCGCAAACCACTGAGAACCATCGTTGGCTTTCTCTATATCAACAACCTTACCAAATCGCTCACTGGAACGACTAAAGCTGATTCGCTTATCAACAAACGAATAAAAGCCATGGTCTGTGCCTATATAAACACTGTTTTGCAGGCCAATATTCAGGTCGGTGATTTTTGCAGGCAGAAATTTGTCCACGAGCCAATCCATTCCATAGCTTGTCAGCGCCATAGTATCTATCGATAAGGAGTAAAGACTTTGCCCTGAAGACATCCAAAGTGTGTTATCACCTTGAAGCACCAAGTTCTCAATATGAACACCTTCAATAGCTCTTGGTAGATTCAGAGCTTCGCGCTCTAATGTCTCGGTGTTGAGGCTAACGATACCCTCTTCAGTAGCTAACCAAATAGATGAACCAAAAACCTGAAAATCTCGGACCGGTTTAGGGTATACACGATTAGGTCGCTCTTCAGTTTCAGAATCAACGAGATAAAGCCCCATCGAAGAAGCCACCCAAGATAAGTGCTCGCTGATTGGCTCGACTTTATTGATCACCTTGCTGCTAGAATGCATGCCTATTCCGGTGAGTGGCGTTCTCGAAAATGTCTTGCTGAACAAAGAGAAATATCGAATACCGTTGTTGGTCGCGACCCACATACCACCAGTATGGTCGTTAATTAATGAATAAATCTTCTCGCCCGGTAATGAAAAGTCTTGGTTAGAGGGCTGTTCAAAACGAATGGTTTCTCCTGTAATAAAGTTATAGCTAATCAGGCCATGCTCGGTGCCAATCCAATATTGATCTGTTGTTTCAGCAAGAGAGAGAACATGCGAACCACTGATCTTGGTCTCTTTCTCTGAATTAGCCAAATCGACAATCACCACACCATTTAATGTACCAATCAGTAATTCGCGTCTTGCTTTCGAAAAGTAGATCGTCTCGATATAATGTTTATCTGATGCGGCCACATGGGTAAACTCGTGATTTTCAAGAAGGTAGGTGCCCGAACCGGTTGCCAGTACCCATTTCGATAGCACCCATTCCGCATCATTGATCGTAATGTCGCTGCTGTTGTTGTATCGATACAGCTTGAGGAGTGAGTAAGTATTAAATTCCAATGACTGGGTGTTGTAGGTATAGAAGTTGTTGCCGTCTGTCACCCAAATATAATCAGCCGATGCACCAATATTAATGATCTCTGCACCAGGACTCAGACTAAAGGCCAACTCATTGCCTATCCCTGGAGTGTGTCGATACACTTCATTATCGAAGAACGTCCAAAATTCATCGTTCAGGAAAGCGACGCGTTCCGATGAGAAATGTAGCAGACTGCCTTTTCGTGGTAGCAAAGCTTGCCCATCATAAAACAGCACTTTTCCATGCACATCATGAATCCAAAGCCCACCACCGGCGCCTAGATAGAGATTTTTAGCCGCGAGAAAATTCCCTTGCGCTTGAACAGGCAAAGGATAAAAGACAGACGGTGATCTATTTACCGCGAGAGCGCTAAATGAAATGCTCATTAATATGAACATTCGGAAGACAATTCGATACAACTTCTGATCCTGAACAGCAACAACGTATGAAGTTCCGGTCGTCACAATGTCTTGTCATTGCTCAACCAGAAACTGAGTTTTTTTGTGCTTATTATTATCTTTCCATTTTAGCGGAAATTAACCAAGGAGAAAGAAGGTTTGCTATTTGTTGGGAGGTTTTATCTTAGCGATCACGAAAATGCCGCAAAAAGCGGCATTATTCATAAAATATCGAGAGCAATGTGAAGTAAAAGATATTTCCTATGAATTATTTTGCGTTTAGGCAGCTTGTGTAACTATCGGTAAGTTGCTGAAGAAAATCGAAATAACTTCCGCTCTTCACTTCAACTGTAGAGCCAATTGGGTCCAATTGACCTTGTTTCGCATTACTTCCACGAGTCACTGATTCAATTACTGCAGGTGTAAATTGAGGCTCAGAAAACACACATTGAACGTTTTCACGTGCTATGGTTTTCTTAATCGCAATCAAGCTTTTTGCACCCGGTTTGCGTTCTGGACTTACGGTGAAATGACCTAAGTTATTCAAGCCAAATTCTTCCTCGTAATAACCATATGCATCATGGAAAACGTAGTAACCTTTGTCTTTTACTGGCGCCAGTTGCTCACGAATCGACTGTTTTTTCTCTTCCAATGCAATCAAGAATGAATCTAGATTCTCTTGATAAGCCATTGCGTTATCTGGGTCAGTTTCGATTAGCTTATCTGAAATATATTTCGCAGCAACTGCAACCTGATCGATCCCCAACCAAAAATGTGGGTCGTGACTGCCGTGGTGGTGACCCTCATGTGCATCGTGATCATGCTCATCGTGGCCGTGCTCTCGTAAGTTGATACCAGGGATTTTACCGATTTCGATAACGTTATCATTCGATTCAATCACCTTAGTCAGAAACGCTTCTAAATCAGGACCAAACCAAACAACCATGTCTGCACCGTGAACTTTTTTGACATCAGACGGTTTAAGCGCATAATCGTGCGGCGAAGCATTGCTGTTCATCAACACATCCGGTTCACTAACGCCTTGCGTTAGTTCTGTCACAATCATTTGAATTGGTTTGAAGCTTGTTAGAATAGTATTGGCACTTGCAACACTTGGCGCTAAAAGCAAAGTAGCAAGTATATAAGATGAACGTGACATAATTCCTCGATAATAGAAAAGTAGCTTAGGCTTGAGGTAAATGTTACATTATAACAATAGCGAATTGCAAATGAGTTTTATTCATGGATAACTTAATCCAACTAGATTCTGTGAGCGTCGAGTTTGACGGTCGAAAAGTCCTGGACAATATCTCTCTAAATTTAGAGCGTGGCAGAATCACTACCCTAATTGGGCCAAACGGTGCAGGTAAATCAACCCTAGTAAAAGTGCTACTTGGACTCCAGCACAAATACTCCGGAAAGATTACCAAATCAAAAAAACTAAAAATTGGTTATGTTCCTCAAAAGCTGAAGCTGAATGATTCTCTACCTCTTAATGTAGAGCGTTTCCTTAAGCTCACCGGCAAATTCAGTAAACAAGAGATCTTAGAAGCACTAAAACTCGTCGGAGCTGAACACCTGATGAAAAGCAACATGCATCAGCTATCAGGTGGTGAAAACCAACGCGTACTGATTGCTCGGTCTCTCTTGAGAAGACCCGACCTATTGGTTCTTGATGAACCTGCACAAGGCGTTGATGTACAAGGTCAAATTGATCTCTACGAACTGATTGACTCTATTCGTCATCGATTTGGTTGCGCTGTATTTATGGTGTCACATGACTTGCATTTGGTGATGGCAAAAACAGATGACGTGATCTGTCTACACCACCATATCTGCTGTTCAGGTGCGCCTGCTGATATCAAACATCACCCCTCTTACATCGCCCTCTTCGGTACCGCGGTGCAAGAAAGCTTGGCATTCTACCATCACCAACATGACCACCATCACCATGACTTAGCAGGCCAACCTGTATCTGGAGATGTACACAACTGTTCTAGCCACAAACACGGACATCAACACTAATGCTTGAGTTTCTTTTACCTTCTATTCTCGCTGGCTTAGGCATTGCACTTATTGCTGGCCCATTGGGTTCGTTCGTAGTGTGGCGCAAAATGGCGTACTTTGGTGACACACTGGCACACGCCTCTTTGATGGGTTTAGCACTTGGTTTTCTGTTCAATATTAACTTGTACCTCGCACTGCTGATCTGCTGCTTGATGCTGGCAGTACTACTTGTGACTTTACAAAAGCAAAAGCTGGTCGCGACTGATACGTTGCTCGGCATATTAGCCCACAGTGCACTGTCACTCGGCTTAGTGGCAGTCAGCTTTCTCGATAATGTTCGTGTAGACCTGATGAGCTACCTATTCGGTGATTTGCTTGCCGTTTCTCCTACTGATTTAGTGTTCATCTATACGGGCGCTGGTGTTATTGGTTTGGTTTTGGCTACCTTCTGGCGACCGCTGTTATCGACAACGGTGAACGAAGATCTTGCCGCTGTTGATGGTACCAACATTGATTTAATGCGTCTGATTCTAATGTTACTGGTCGGCATCGTGATTGCCGTTGGTATGAAGTTTGTTGGTGCGTTAATCATGACATCATTACTGATTATCCCTGCAGCAACAGCGAGAAAGTTCTCAAGTACACCTGAGCAGATGGCGTTATTTGCTTCAATTATTGGCTCAATCGCAGTATGTGGCGGGCTGAGCCTATCTTGGTTCTACGACACGCCTGCAGGCCCATCTGTTGTGATTAGTGCTGCTGCGATGTTTATGTTGTCTCAGATGGTTAAGAGCCGAGCTTAACGTTACGTACTCGTATCCTGCACTAAAAACCATACAAAAAAGGCTTGGTCATTGACCAAGCCTTTCTATTATTTATCGCTTAAAGCGCAGATTACCAACCAGTAATCTCACGTAGACCTTTACCGATGTCAGCCAGAGACTTAACTGTCTTAACGCCTGCAGCTTCTAGAGCTGCGAATTTGTCTTCAGCAGTACCTTTACCGCCAGAGATGATTGCGCCAGCGTGGCCCATACGTTTACCTGGAGGAGCAGTAACACCTGCGATGTAAGAAACAACTGGCTTAGTTACGTTCTCTTTGATGAACGCTGCAGCTTCTTCTTCCGCAGTACCACCGATCTCACCAATCATTACGATTGCTTCAGTCTCAGGGTCTTCCTGGAACAGTTTTAGGATATCAATGAAGTTTGAACCTGGAATTGGGTCACCACCGATACCAACACACGTAGACTGACCAAAGCCTTCATCTGTTGTTTGCTTAACTGCCTCATAAGTAAGAGTACCTGAACGAGATACGATACCTACTTTACCTTTCTTGTGGATGTGCCCAGGCATGATACCAATCTTACACTCGTCTGGAGTGATAAGACCTGGACAGTTAGGACCGATCATACGAACGCCAGTTTCTTCTAGCTTCACTTTAACATCGATCATATCTGTTGTTGGGATACCTTCAGTGATCGTTACGATCAGTTCGATACCTGCGTCAATCGCTTCAAGGATTGCATCTTTACAGAAAGGTGCTGGTACGTAGATAACTGTTGCTGTTGCGCCAGTTACTTCTACTGCTTCACGTACTGTGTTGAATACTGGAAGACCAAGGTGAGTTTGACCACCTTTACCAGGAGATACACCACCAACCATTTTCGTACCGTATGCGATAGCTTGCTCTGAGTGGAATGTACCTTGACCGCCAGTGAAACCCTGACAGATTACTTTAGTGTCTTTGTTAATTAATACAGACATTATTTCGCCTCCGCAGCAGCAACAACTTTCTGAGCAGCATCTGTTAGAGATTCAGCTGCAATGATATCAACATCAGAATTAGCAAGTACTTCGCGACCTAGGTCTGCGTTTGTACCTTCTAGACGAACAACAACAGGTACTGTTACGCCTACTTCTTTAACCGCACCGATAATACCTTCAGCGATCATGTCACAACGTACGATGCCACCGAAGATATTTACTAGTACTGCGCTAACATTGTCATCAGAAAGGATGATCTTGAATGCTTCAGCTACACGCTCTTTAGTTGCGCCGCCGCCTACATCAAGGAAATTTGCTGGTTTGCCGCCGTGTAGGTTAACGATATCCATCGTACCCATTGCTAGACCTGCACCGTTAACCATACAGCCAACGTTACCATCTAGTGCTACGTAGTTTAGTTCCCACTGTGCTGCGTGTGCTTCGCGCTCATCTTCTTGAGATGGATCGTGCATTTCACGTAGCTTAGGCTGACGGTACATCGCGTTTGAGTCGATGTTGATCTTGCCATCTAGACAAAGAAGGTTACCTTCGCCAGTAATTACTAGTGGGTTGATTTCTAGTAGAGCTAGGTCGTACTGAGCGAACATTTCACCAAGACCCATGAAGATCTTTACGAACTGTTTGATTTGATCGCCAACTAAGCCAAGTTTGAAAGCCAGTTCACGGCCTTGGTAAGCTTGAGGACCTACTAGAGGATCGATCGCAGATTGGTGAATCAACTCTGGAGTTTCTTCAGCGATTTTCTCGATGTCCACACCGCCTTCAGTTGACGCCATGAATACAATTTTACGAGTTGCGCGGTCAACAACAGCGCCTAGGTAAAGTTCGTTAGCGATGTTAGACGCTTCTTCAACTAGGATCTTGGTTACAGGCTGACCATTTGCGTCTGTTTGGTAAGTCACTAGGTTTTTACCTAGCCACTTTTGTGCAAACTCTTTAACGCCTTCTTTTGTATCGTGTAGCTCTACGCCGCCCGCTTTACCACGGCCACCAGCGTGTACTTGACACTTAACAACTTTTTTCTCAGTTGAGATACGACCAGCAGCCTCGAAAGCTTCCTGTGCTGTATCACATGCGAAGCCTTCTGGTACAGGCAAACCGAATTCTGCAAACAGCTGTTTGGCTTGGTATTCATGCAAATTCATTTTGATATTCCGTTTATTTTCCCTTAAGGGATTATTATTTCCATAACGACACAGTTACCTGTGTTACGTCTGTAGGGTCTTCTCAAATCAACTGCTGTCCATTTTGTAACGGCTTAACAGCTCAAGTGAAGGCCAGGTATTGAGCAGCCTAGCCTTTGAAACTTTTTACGTCTAGCTAACTGGGTTAACTAGACGTTTTAGCGAAACTAAACGTCTAATAGCAGACGTGCAGGATCTTCTAGAAGCTCTTTGATGGTCACTAGGAAGCCAACTGATTCACGACCATCGATTAGACGGTGGTCGTAAGAAAGCGCTAGGTACATCATTGGTAGAATTTCTACTTTGCCGTCAACTGCCATTGGGCGCTCTTGGATTTTGTGCATACCCAGAATTGCCGCTTGAGGCGGGTTAATGATTGGCGTAGACATTAGAGAGCCAAATACACCACCGTTTGTGATAGTGAAGTTACCACCCATTAGCTCATCAACAGTTAGCTTGCCGTCACGGCCTTTGATCGCTAGCTCTTTGATGCCCTTTTCGATGTCAGCGAAACCTAATGTGTCACAGTCTTTTAGTACCGGAGTCACTAGACCACGTGGCGTAGACACTGCCATGCTGATGTCGAAGTAGTTGTGGTAAACGATGTCATCACCGTCGATAGATGCATTTACTTCTGGGTAACGCTTGAGCGCTTCAGTTACCGCTTTCACGTAGAAAGACATGAAACCAAGACGCGTGTCGTGACGCTTCTCAAATTGGTCTTTGTACTGCTTACGAAGGTCCATGATTGGCTTCATGTTTACTTCGTTGAAAGTCGTTAGCATTGCTGTGCTGTTCTTCGCTTCTAGAAGACGGTTTGCTACTGTCTTGCGTAGGCGAGTCATAGGCACGCGCTTCTGGCTACGTGCCGCCGCTGGTGCTTCAACCGCTGGTGCAGCTACTGCCGGCGCCGCTAGGTGTGCGTCGATGTCTTCACGAGTAATACGACCACCAACACCAGTGCCTTTAACGTCAGCTGGTTGTAGGTTGTGTTCAGCTAGAAGGCGACGTACAGCTGGGCTTAGTGCGTCGTTGCTCTCTTCTGTTAGTGCCGCTTTATGACGCTTTTCAGGAGATGCTTCTGTTTCTTCTGTTGTATCAGTCGTTGGCTCACCTGCAACTGCGCCAGGCTTCAACTTAGCAATAAGCTGCTTAGAAAGTACCGTAGCACCTTCGTCTTCAATAATCGCTTCCAGAACACCCGCTTCAGGAGCAGGTACTTCTAGAACTACTTTGTCTGTTTCGATATCTACAATGACTTCATCACGTGCAACCGCTTCGCCTGGTTTTTTGTGCCAAGTAGCAACTGTTGCATCAGCCACAGATTCAGGTAAATCTGGAACCAGAATTTCAATTGTCATGTCTGTATTTTCCTTTTACTTCTAGTTCTTTGGTAGGGTCAGAGCGTCATCTACTAACGCTTTTTGTTGTTTCAAGTGTACCGACATATAGCCTACAGCTGGTGATGCTGATGCAGGACGACCTGCGTATTGAATATCAGCGCCCACTGGGATAGCAGCTCGGAAGTTATGTTGGCTGCTGTACCAAGCACCTTGGTTTTGAGGCTCTTCTTGACACCAAACGTAATCAACGACATTTGTGTATTGTGCAATTGCAGCGCGAACATCCTCGTAAGGGAATGGGTATAGCTGCTCAATACGAACAATAGCAACGTCGTCTTGCTCGTTCTTACGCCTTTGATCAAGTAGATCGAAGTAGACCTTACCAGAACAGAATACGACGCGTTTTACGTTCTCAGGAGCGATATCGTCAATCTCTGCGATAGCTGGTTGGAACGTACCGTCTGCTAGGTCTTCTAGAGAAGATGTACACAGCGGGTGACGAAGCAATGACTTCGGTGACATTACAATCAGAGGACGACGCATAGGTCGAACAACCTGACGGCGAATCATGTGGTAAACCTGTGCTGGTGTTGAAGGAACAACAACCTGCATATTTTGTTCAGCACATAATTGAAGGTATCGCTCAAGACGTGCAGAAGAGTGCTCTGGGCCTTGTCCTTCATAACCGTGAGGAAGCAGCATAGTTAGACCACATAGACGTGCCCACTTTTGCTCACCTGACGAAATAAATTGGTCAATAACAACTTGCGCACCGTTTGCGAAGTCACCAAATTGTGCTTCCCAAAGGGTTAGACCACTTGGCTCTGCTGTTGCGTAGCCATACTCGAACGCTAACACTGCTTCTTCAGACAATACGGAGTCAAATACTTGGAATGGACCCTGCTTATCATGAATGTTCTCTAGTGGGACATACGTGCTTGCGTCTGATTGGTTGTGCAGTACCGAGTGACGGTGGAAGAAAGTACCACGGCCTGAATCTTGGCCAGAGATACGAATACGCTTGCCATCGTCAACAAGTGTTGCGTAAGCCAGAGTTTCAGCCATACCCCAATCGACTTGTTTTTCACCATTCACCATGGCAATACGATCGTTGTAAAGTTTATTTACTCGGCTTTGTAGCTTATGGCTTTCTGGGTATTGACAGATCTTAGTACCAAGCTCTCTTAGACGCTCGATATCAACCTTATTATCCCAGTCGATATTCCAGTCGTGACCTAGGTAAGGAGACCAGTCTACTGAGTGAAGTGCCATTGGGCGCCACTCTTTAACCACAACTTCACCGTGATCAAGCGCATCACGATATTCGTTAACTAGTTGAGTTGCCGTATCAATACCAAACTCACCGCGCTCCATTAGCACGTCAGCGTACAGCTTACGTGGCGTTGGGTGCTTCTTGATTTTTTGGTACATCAAAGGCTGTGTTGCATTCGGCTCATCGGCTTCGTTGTGACCGTGGCGACGGTAACAAACTAGGTCGATAACGACATCACGTTTGAAGGTATTACGGTAGTCCAGCGCTAAGCGAGCAACAAAAGCAACCGCTTCTGGATCGTCAGCATTAACGTGGAAAATCGGAGCCTGTACCATCTTAGCGATATCAGTACAGTACATCGTAGAACGTGTGTCGCGAGGGTTCGATGTTGTAAAACCAACTTGGTTGTTTACAACGATGCGAACCGTACCACCTACACAGAAACCACGAGCTTGAGACATGTTAAACGTCTCTTGTACAACACCTTGACCAGCGATTGCTGAGTCACCGTGAATCGTGATTGGCAGTACACGGCTACCATCAGTATCACTTAGGCGATCTTGACGTGCACGTACTGAACCGATCACCACTGGGTTTACGATTTCTAAGTGTGATGGGTTAAATGCTAATGCTAAGTGAACGTTGCCGCCCGGTGTCGCAAAATCCGCAGAGAAACCTTGGTGGTATTTCACATCACCAGTACCCCACGTTTCATCGTGCTTACCCGCGAACTCGTCAAACAGGTCTTGCGGCTTTTTACCAAGCACGTTAACCAGCATGTTTAGACGACCACGGTGAGCCATACCAATAACGACTTCACGCATGCCTTGTCCACCAGCATGACGAATGATCTCTTTCGTCATTGGGATAAGCGCGTCACCACCTTCCAACGAGAAGCGTTTCGCGCCTGGGAATTTCGCACCAAGGTAGCGCTCAAGACCTTCAGCAGCCGTTAGCTCTTCTAGGAAAGCTTGCTTTTCTTCTTTGTTGAAAGAGGGTTGACCAGACACAGACTCTAAACGTTGTTGAATCCAACGTTTTTGCTCTGTATTAGTCATGTGCATGTATTCAGCACCAATCGAACCACAGTACGTTTGCTTTAGAGATTTGTGTAAATCTTTAAGCACCATTGTCTCTTGGCCAATCGCGTAAGAGCCGACGTTAAACGTCTCATTGAGGTCTTCTTCGGTAAGAGTGTGGAAAGAAGGGTCCAGTTCATCAACTGTCGCTCTCTTCCATAAACCTAGTGGGTCTAGATTTGCTGCTTGATGCCCTCGGAATCGATAAGCATTAATCAGTTGCAGAACTTTTACTTGTTTCGCATCGACATCTGGATCACTAACTTGGACACTGTAATGCTTTGTTTCTTGAGCGAGTCGACGGAAGTATTCACGAACACGAGAGTGTGGTTGTTCCACCGCTTCTGAAGCTTGCACAGGCAATTCTTCAAAAACACTTCTCCATTCGTCACTTACCGAATCGGGATCACTTAGATACAGTTCATAGAGTTCTTCTACGTACGTTGCATTGGCGCCAGCCAAGTGTGAAGACTCGAGCCATGCCTTCATCACGCCGTTGTGCATATTTTCCCTTAACCAGTAGTTTTCACGTTTGCTGCGGTCTATGCCGAGCTATTAAAAGGCCGCCCCAAAAACTTCTAGGGCGGCAATTTTTTTATAACTTAAACCGAACGATTTACTAACATGGTCTTGATGTGACCAATCGCTTTCGTCGGATTTAATCCCTTAGGACAAACACTTACACAATTCATGATGCCATGGCAACGAAAAACGCTAAATGCATCATCAAGATCAGACAAACGTTCATCTGTCGCAGTATCTCGGCTATCAATTAGCCAACGGTACGCGGCAAGTAGACCTGCTGGTCCTATGAACTTGTCAGGGTTCCACCAGAACGATGGGCATGACGTTGTACAACATGCACACATGATACATTCGTACAGTCCATCTAAATGAGCTCGCTCATCCGGGCTTTGTAAGTTTTCACGTGCCGGTGGTGTGTTACCATCAGACACTAAGAATGGTTTTACTTTTTCGTAGTTATCATAGAACTGAGTCATATCAACAATCAGGTCACGAATAACAGGTAGACCCGGCAGTGGGCGAACAATAATTTTTTCCTTGCCACTAAGAGTTGACAGTGGCGTGATACATGCAAGGCCGTTTTTACCGTTCATATTTAGGCCGTCTGAACCACATACACCTTCGCGGCATGAGCGACGGAAAGCGATCGTCGGATCCTGCTCTTTCAATAGAATGAGCGCATCCAGAAGCATCATGTCTGAGCCTTCTTCCACCTCTAGTGTGTAATCCTGCATGTAAGGCTTCGAATCGACGTCTGGATTGTAACGATACAAAGAGAAAGTCAATTTCATGGTCATGTCTCCTTAGTACGTACGTGCTTTTGGTGGGAATGCTTCACGATGGATAGGCTCCATGTTTACACCTCGTTTGCTCATACTCTCTGACTCAGGGTTGTAGAGAGAGTGGCACAGCCATTGCTCATCATCACGATCGGGGAAGTCAAAACGAGCATGTGCACCACGACTTTCTGTGCGGTAATTAGCCGCAAATGCTGTTGCAAAAGCCGTTTCCATCAAGTTATCAAGCTCAAGACATTCGACACGCTGGGTATTGAACTCCGTAGACTTATCAGACAAATGTGCATTTTTCAGACGCTCACGAATCGCTTTAAGCTCTTCTAAGCCCTCAGCCATTGCTTTGCCTTCACGGAATACAGAGAAGTTGTTCTGCATACATTGCTGTAGATCTTTACGGATTTGTGCTGGATCTTCACCGTCTGTGCTGTTTTCCCAACGGTTGTAGCGCTCTAGAGAACGAGCGATATCTTCTTCCGTTGCAGGCTTCGCATCCGCTTGCTTCTTCAGTGTCTCACCTAGGTGTAGACCTGTCGCACGACCGAATACAACCAAGTCAAGCAGTGAGTTACCACCTAAACGGTTAGCACCGTGCACTGATACTGAAGCAATCTCACCACAAGCAAATAGACCTTGTATTTCAACATCACTACCATCTGCACTTTGCTTAATCGCTTGGCCAGAAACTTGTGTTGGTACACCACCCATCATGTAATGACATGTTGGGATCACTGGGATCGGCTCTTTTACTGGATCAACGTGTGCGAATGTACGAGAAAGTTCACATACACCAGGTAGACGAGACTCCAGTGTTTCTTTACCTAGGTGGTCCAGTTTCAGTTTAATGTGTGGACCCCAAGGGCCGTCACAACCACGGCCTTCACGGATTTCTACCATCATTGAACGAGCAACAACGTCACGACCCGCTAAGTCTTTCGCGTTTGGAGCGTAACGCTCCATAAAACGTTCGCCATCTTTGTTAAGGAGATAGCCGCCTTCACCACGGCAACCCTCTGTTACAAGCGTCCCCGCACCGGCAATACCCGTTGGGTGGAACTGCCACATTTCGATGTCTTGCATAGGCACGCCGGCACGAATCGCCATACCCACACCGTCACCAGTATTGATGTGTGCGTTAGTTGTTGATGCGTAGATACGACCAGCACCACCAGTTGCTAGGACTGTTGCTTTTGCTTTGAAGTAGCATACTTCGCCTGTTTCCATGCAAAGTGCTGTTGTACCAAGAATGGCACCGTCTTCATTCTTCACAAGATCAAGCGCGTACCACTCAGAGAACACGGTTGTTTTGTGTTTGATGTTTTGTTGGTAAAGCGTGTGTAGCAATGCGTGACCAGTACGGTCAGCTGCTGCAGCGGTACGAGCCGCTTGCTCACCACCAAAGTTTTTCGATTGGCCACCAAAAGGACGTTGGTAAATGGTGCCGTTGTCGAAACGAGAAAATGGAAGACCCATTTTTTCTAGTTCGATAACTGATTCTGGGCCATTTTTACACATGTATTCGATAGCATCTTGGTCACCGATGTAATCAGAACCTTTTACTGTGTCGTACATGTGTTGTTCCCAGTGATCTTCGTGCGCATTACCTAGCGCAACCGTAATACCACCTTGAGCAGATACGGTATGAGAACGAGTTGGGAAAACTTTAGAAAGCAATGCACATGATAGGCCTTGCTCTGAAATTTGCAGTGCGGCACGCATACCAGCACCACCAGCGCCGATAACTACGGCATCAAACTCACGAACAGGAATAGTCACTTACGCACCCCACAAAATAAACAGACCAGAGAAGAAATATCCAAGAAGAACCGCAACTACACCTACTTGAAGGCCAACACGCAGTTTAGCGCACTTGATGTAGTCGGTTAGCACTTGCCACAGACCGATCCAAGCGTGAACAAGAACCGAAGTAAGCGCTAACATGGTAAATACTTTAGTGAAGGTTCCACCAAAGAACTGAGTCCATGATACGTAAGAGATATCGGTGAAGGCACAAAAGCTCACCAAATAAATTGTATATAGCGTCATAATGATTGCAGTTGCACGAATCAATAAGAAATCGTGAACGCCATTACGGCCAAATGTCGAAACGTTGTTTACCATACTAAGATCCCCGCTAGTAGAGACAATACCGCTGTCGCTGCGAATGCAACCTTAGCGCTCTTCGCGCCAGATTCCAGCTCTTCAAAGTGACCTAAGTCCATAAGAAGGTGACGAATACCACCAGCAATGTGGTAAGCCAAAGCGGTTAAAATGCCCCACAGAATAAACTTCACGAAGAAACCGTCGACAATGTCGCTAGCTTCCATAAAGCCTACTGGGGATGAGAGGGAAATGGATAGTAACCAAAGCAAAATTCCAATCGCAACAAAAGTAATCACCCCAGACACACGGTGTAGGATGGAAGCTATTGCAGTGATCGGAAAGTGGATGGTCTGTAAATCTAAATTAACAGGTCTTGTCTTTCTTTCTTTCACGGGCTTGCTCACTCAGCTCCATTGAGCATTATGGTCATTAAATAACCTTATGATATTGTTATGGACAAAATTTGATCGCAAACCTTCAAAATTTAACATTAACTTAACAAATAACTGAAGTTGAGCCTTAGATAATTGTAAAAAAATTGTTAACGGCACGGTTAAGATAGACACCTCACATTTCTTCTTAGCCTTGCATTTATAAGCTTTTAACCAAATTTTTCATCGCCACTATACGGCTCGCAACATTCTAATACAATTGACGCAACAAATAATGCTACACAGACCAGATTTTTAACGAATTTAATGTGAAAAATACTAACAAGTGCACACAAAGCTGCAGAAAAATTGACTTTCCCACGTAAGACCAGTAAAAAAATGGCTCATAAACATCCTGGACGGATTAAATAATAAACAAAGGAGATTGTTATGGCGGATAAGAAAGCTACCCTTCACATTGAAGGTCAAGCGCCAATCGAGCTGCCGATTACTGAAGGTGTACTAGGCACTCCAGTGATCGATGTTCGTACACTAGGTTCTAATGGTTTTTTCACTTTTGACCCTGGTTTTCTTGCCACTGCATCTTGTGAGTCTCAAATCACTTTTATTGACGGTGGTAAAGGTATCCTTTTACACCGTGGTTATCCAATTGACCAACTTGCCAATAACGCTGATTACTTAGAAGTATGTTACATACTTCTTTACGGTGAAGCCCCATCTCGAGCTGAATACGAACAGTTCAAGACTACCGTGACACGTCACACTATGGTACACGAGCAAATTGCTAGTTTCTTCCACGGCTTCCGTCGTGATGCTCACCCTATGGCTGTAATGTGTGGCGTGGTAGGCGCTCTAGCAGCGTTCTACCACGACTCACTTGATATCAACAACGATACACACCGTGAAATTGCGGCTTACCGTCTAATTTCAAAAATGCCAACACTGGCGGCAATGTGTTACAAATATTCTATTGGTCAGCCATTTATTTACCCACGCAATGACCTAAGCTACGCAGAGAACTTCCTACACATGATGTTTGCAAACCCATGTGAAGAGTACGAAGTAAACCCTATCGTAGCTCGTGCAATGGATAAGATTTTCACCCTACACGCAGACCACGAACAAAACGCTTCTACATCTACAGTTCGTCTGTCTGGTTCATCTGGTGCTAACCCGTTTGCATGTATCGCAGCAGGTATCGCGTCACTTTGGGGCCCAGCTCACGGTGGTGCAAACGAAGCGTGTCTACGTATGCTTGAAGAGATCGGTAGCGTAGATAACATCGAAGAGTATGTTGCAAAAGCGAAAGACAAAGATGACCCATTCCGTTTAATGGGCTTCGGTCACCGCGTTTACAAGAACTACGATCCACGTGCAACAGTAATGCGCGAAGCGTGTCACGAAGTACTTAAAGAGCTAAACATCCAAGATCCACTACTTGACGTAGCAATGGAACTTGAGCGTATCGCTCTTTCTGATGAATACTTTGTTTCTAAGAAGCTATACCCGAACGTAGACTTCTACTCAGGTATCATTCTGAAAGCGATCGGCATTCCAGTGTCTATGTTTACCGTAATCTTCGCGATGTCTCGTACCATCGGTTGGATTGCACACTGGAACGAAATGCACAGCGACCCAACAAACCGTATCGGTCGTCCTCGTCAGCTATACACTGGTGAAGAGCAACGTGACTTTAAAGCACTTCACGAACGTGAATAATTGCGATTAAAGTATGATTGTTAAAAAGGGTTGATGTGAATGCATCAACCCTTTTGTTTTATACGAGATATTTTGAATCTCTTTAGCACCCTGTCTATGCTACTATCAAGAGGGTCCCTACTCCTTCTTCATCAGTTTAGGGAGTGAAGAGTACTTTCTACTCGTATCCCTCATCCCGTATCTGCTCTTATACCGGATTATCGATATCGATAAACTCAACATCCAAGCCGTGCTCTTTTGCTAACCATTCACCTAGTGCTTTAACACCGTAGCGTTCTGTCGCATGGTGACCTGCAGCAAAATAATGGATGTCTTGCTCACGAGCCGAATAAGTAGTTCGCTCAGAAATTTCACCAGAGATAAATGCATCAATACCTTGAGAAGCAGCAAGCTCAATGTAATCTTGGCCACCGCCAGTACACCAACCTACTGTCTCAATCATTTTATCGGCGTTCTCAGGAGCAATATGTAGCGGCTTACGATTCAGCACTTGATCAATTTTTGCTGCAAACTCAGCACCTGTCATTGGTGTCTTCAACCTACCAAACATAGCGACTGACTGAGCGTGCCCTTCCAAACCACCATCAACATCGATCTCAAGTAACTCTGCCAGTTTGGCGTTGTTACCAAGCTCAGGGTGAATATCAAGAGGAAGGTGGTAGCCCAATAAATTGATATCGTTCTTGATCAACGTACGAATACGCTTACCTTTCATGCCGCGAATCGCTTCCGGCTCACCTTTCCAAAAGAAACCATGATGAACTAACAAAGCGTCAGCCTTTAGCTCAACCGCTTTATTAATCAAAGCTTGCGAAGCCGTAACACCAGTAACGATACGCATTACCTCAGCACTGCCTTCTACTTGAAGACCGTTTGGGCAGTAATCTTTAATCTGCTGTGGCTGCAGTTTTTCGTTAAGTAGCTTTTCTAATTGTAAGTTATTCATTTTATTTCCAGCTTACCTTTATAATAACATCGTTATATCAATTTACGGGTAGAATGTCGAAAGCCCTTCCACTCTGTTTCTAGAGAACAGATGACTGAAGTTTACGAGGAATCTATGACCGAACTACAACGCTTTTACCAATGGGTGATTAGCTCGCCACCGCTACTAGAAATCAAACCGCCCATTTCTGATCTCACTGTGTTCTCAAACCACCAAAAGCTCGACGATGCACATACTTATGATGGAAACCCTAGATTAGGCTTCCTCTACCAACACCTATGTGAACAAGTCATCACCACTTCGGATAATTATTCAATCAAGCACGATGAGATCCAGATTAATGTTGAGGGACGAACACTCGGCGCAATCGACTTTATCCTAGAAGACACAAGTAGCGAAAAGTTAGAACACTGGGAAGTGGCAATTAAGTTTTACCTACTTCACGAGCAAACATGGTTTGGTCCAAACTCTCATGACCAATTAGACAAAAAGCTCGATAGAATGCTCAGCCACCAGCTTGGTATGTCATCTTCAGCCGCCTTTGTTGAGCAGTACCCGGAGATCGATGTCGACTCAAAACACCTTTTGATGCAAGGTCGCCTCTATACCAACCCATTTCTAGAACAAAACGTACCTACGGAGTGTTTGGGATACGACATTAACCCCGGCCAAGTCAACGGATATTGGTGCTATCAAAATCAGGCTCACCAGATCACCGATACACTCTATCCTCTAACCAAAGAGCAATGGGCCGCAGGAACGGATGATTTCAGCGGTGAACCTATCACCGAATTTGGTGACCGCTTCGTTCATGGACAAACCAAGTCTGGTCAATTCTGGTTTGTAATGCCGCAAAGCTGGCCACACGGCTAATCCATTCGTCATTGGGTTGACTTAGTCTTAGCTGGTTACTTACAGGCAAATAAAAAGGGCTGATGCTTTCCCATCAATCCTCCTTCTATTTACGTAGCGACTCTAGTAATCGAGATTCGATTATAGGCCAGCGGCTGCAAATACTTGATTAACAATCTCTTGAGCTTCTGCTTCAATTGTTTTTAGGTGCTCTTCACCTTTAAAGCTTTCGCAGTAGATCTTGTAGATGTCTTCCGTACCTGATGGACGAGCAGCAAACCAACCATTTTCAGTTGTCACTTTAAGACCACCGATCGCAGCACCATTACCTGGAGCATGCGTCAAGCGAGCAGTAATCGCATCACCAGCAAGTGTTTCAGCAGAAACCATCTCTGGAGATAGCTTTTTAAGCACATCTTTTTGTGCACCATTTGCTACCGCTTGAATACGGTTGTACTTAGATTCGCCGTGTTTTGCAGCTAGCTCTTCGTAGTACTCTTGTGGGTTTTTACCAGTTACCGCAGTGATCTCAGCCGCCAATAGGCAAAGAATTAGGCCATCTTTGTCTGTTGACCAAGGTGTACCGTCTTTACGTAAGAAAGAAGCACCCGCACTCTCTTCACCACCGAACCCAAACTGACCGTTGTATAGGCCATCAACGAACCATTTGAAACCAACTGGCACTTCACAAAGTTCGCGACCTAAATCTGCTACAACACGGTCGATCAATGCACTTGATACCAATGTTTTACCAACAGCAACCTCTTTATCCCAACCTTCACGGTTACGATATAAGTAGTCGATACAAACTGCTAGGAAGTGGTTAGGGTTCATTAGACCTTTAGGCGTAACAATGCCATGGCGATCGTAATCTGGGTCATTACCAAACGCTAGTGCGTACTCATCTTTAAGCGCAAGCAAGCCAGCCATTGCGTATGGTGAAGAGCAGTCCATACGAACCACGCCATCTTTATCTAGAGACATGAATTGGAAAGAAGGGTCAACCGCTTCACTTACCAAAGTAAGGTCTAAGTTGTACGCTTTACCAATTTGACGCCAGTAATCGATGCCGCTTCCGCCCAGTGGATCAACACCAATTTTGATATTCGCTTTCTGGATAGCTTCCATATCAACCACATTAACTAAATCAGCAACGTATGGAGCAACTAGATCGACTTCTTTCACTAATTCAGACTGTTTAGCCTGTGCGATAGGCGTACGTTTAACACCTTGCATTTTCTCAGCAATAATCATGTTCGCACGATCTTCAATAGCTTGCGTTAGTTCCGCTTCAGCAGGGCCACCGTGTGTCGGGTTGTATTTGATACCGCCGTCTTGAGGTGGGTTGTGCGAAGGTGTGATAACAATGCCATCAGCTTTTTTGTCATTCACTAAATTGTGCGTAAGAATCGCGTGCGAGATACCTGGTGTTGGAGTAAAGCCATTGTTTTCTTGAATAATAACTTCAACACCGTTCGCTACAAGCACTTCGATTACCGTAGAAAACGCAGGCTCAGATAGCGCGTGCGTATCTTTACCTAGGAAAAGTGGACCTGTTGTACCTTGCTCAGCACGCACTTCAGCAACTGCTTGTGCAATCGCTAGAATGTGGTTTTCGTTAAATGTTGATTTGTCTGCAGTACCACGGTGACCTGAAGTACCAAACAGTACTTTGTGATCTGGGTTAGTCGTATCCGGTTGCTGTAAGAAATAGTTAGCCACTAAAGCCGGAATATTATGAAGATCTTCCTGCTGAGCTTTTTGCCCAGCACGAGGGTGCATAGCCATTTTTCGACATCCTTATATATAAAATTTAAAAACAAAAAAACCTCATAATATCTTCTTATTCATGGATATTATGAGGTTTAAATCAGATTTCGTTAAATTGAACCTGTTACTTTTTCGATCAATTCTGCTTGGAAATTCATGCGGCTCATAAGCTGATCAACCATCTGTCTTTTACGGCTAGTATTATTATTTGTAATAACCCAAAAAGGACTTTGTGGAATGGCTTTAGGCTTAGTCGTGTTGCCGTTTGCTAACAATGTCGCTTCGTTATCTGCAAAGTAAACACGCTTACGGCCTTTTACTTGAGTTGCTTCTGAAAAGCTTTCAGGGTCGATTTTATGCAGGGTTGATAACACCAGCATGAAACGATCAATGGCTTTCTTTAGTGACGCAAACTCATCTGATATTAGTAGTGAGCGCATTTCTTTAACGCCATCGAACTTCTCTGTAGTAAAGCCTACCTCTTTGCTAACAACGATACCTTTCGGCTCTACGATCTCTTCGATCGGAGCCATGCCATGGCTATCAACCTGTAACAAGCGGCGCAGAATATCTGAAGCGCTTTCGCCAATACGTTCTGTCTGACCCGCAATAAAACGGTATAGGTCCTCATCAACCTCAATTGTTTTCATTCGCTTTTCACAATCTCAATGTTTAAACTCAGGGGGATTATAGCGAGATCCGCGCGGATACTCTACGTCAAACCCACCATGAATAAGATAAAAATGTCAGTACAGCTCAACTATAAAATCGAAGGTGAGGGTCACACCATAGTTTTGATCCATGGATTATTCGGTAATCTGGACAACCTAGGCTTGCTAGCCAGGGATCTAAAGGTCGATCATAAGGTACTGAGTATCGATCTTCGTAACCACGGACAATCCTTCCACAGTGATACTCATAATTACCAAGCGATGGCACAAGATGTCGCTCAACTGTTGAAAGATCTCGAGCTGAATGATGTTACTGTCATTGGTCACTCGATGGGCGGAAAAGTTGCTATGGCGCTTACCCAACATCTAAAACTGCGCAAACTGATTGTATTGGATATGGCACCGGTCGCTTACACCCAAAGCCGTCACGACAACGTATTCGCCGGCCTACAAGCTGTAATGGAAGAAAAGCCAGTATCTCGTGCCGAAGCACTTAAAGTGCTCGCCAAACATATAGAAATAGACGGTGTTCGCCAGTTCTTAACAAAGTCACTGTTTAAGTCTGAACAAGGCATTATGGAGTGGCGCTTTAACGTCACTTCATTATTGATCAACTACCCACACATTATTGGTTGGGAACCGATCGACAAAACCTCAGTCAAAACCTTACTAATAAAAGGTGGTGATTCTGATTACCTCACGGCAGAGCATCAAACTGCGGTCCAACAGCAATTTTCTAACGCAAAGGCGCACGTTATTGCGAATACAGGCCACTGGCTACACGCAGAAAAGCCAGCTGAAGTACTGAGAGCAATTCGAAAATTCATCGCTTAAGTGCGCTTTTTCATTCAGATAAATGAGAGCTGAGTAATCACTGCACATTAACTTTATCTCGCAACAGTGATATAGTGCGCCCAAGCAAAATTGGTATATAAGGTTCCCATGCTTTACGACTACATGAACATCATTGAATCTGTTGGTTTAGATCTCCTATTTGCCGCGATTTTCTTTTTGATCGGTATGGCAATTAAGGACGTTCTCAAGCAAGGAAATGTTCCTCCATTTGGTCGTCGCATTGTGTGGTTAGTACTTTTCCTTGGCTGTGCAGGTTTTATCGCCAAAGGGATAATCCAACTAAGCTGGGAAGGAACCGGGATCTAACGATCCCCCTCCGAACTTTATTACACCGACTACAGACAAAATGAAAGGTAATGATTCTATGGCAAGTGTAGGTCTCTTCTTTGGTAGCGATACAGGTAACACTGAAGCTGTTGCTAAGATGATTCAAAAGCAATTGAGCAAGCAGCTCGTTCACGTTCAAGACATTGCAAAAAGCAGCAAAGAAGATATCGATAACTTCGATCTACTGCTGCTTGGTATCCCAACGTGGTACTACGGCGAAGCACAATGTGATTGGGATGATTTCTTCCCAGAGCTAGAAGCTATTGATTTCTCAACTAAGCTTGTTGCTATCTTTGGTTGTGGTGACCAAGAAGATTACGCAGAATACTTCTGTGATGCTATGGGTACAATCCGTGACATCGTTGAAGCGAAAGGCGGTACTATCCTAGGTTACACTTCTACTGAAGGCTACGAGTTCGAAGCATCGAAAGGTCTAGTTGAAGGCGATGACAGCCAGTTCGTTGGTCTATGTATCGACGAAGACCGTCAACCAGAGCTAACTGATGAGCGTGTATCTAACTGGGTTAAACAAATCCACGAAGAGATGTGCCTAGCAGAGCTTGAAGACTAATTCTCTGGCAGTTGTCCATTGTTACAATTAGTGGTAATTCTCTAGATACGAAAAACCTCCTAATTGGAGGTTTTTTTCTATTTGTCTGACTCATATCTATTTGTCTAAATTAGCACTCTGCTTCTAGGGCTTCGTCATCATCTCTGAATTGAGGCTTCTTTCTGACATAAAGCGTTCGCTGAATTTCTGAGACCACATTACCCTGTTTATCTTTGACATAGATAATAAACTCAGGAAAACACTTCTCACCAAGTTGAGTCTGACGGTAAATCTCATCAAGCTGACCTTGGCTTATTTCAAAGTCTGCATACAGATCTGACTGGCCAGGTTTAATGAAGTTAATGCTCGCCTCTTTGTCCCACACATAATACCTTTCACCTAAAATTCCCATTAACATCAATGAGTAAACAGGGTCCGTGAGGGAAAATATGCTGCCGCCATACTGAGTACGATTGGCATTTTTGTTCCACCAGTGTAACTTAAGCACTGTTTTTACTACCCTAAAATCCGAACTAATATGGGCTATCTTTATCCCCGCACCCCAAAATGGAGGCCAGATATTAAGAGCGAATTTTACGATGTTTGGTTTGTATATTTTTGCAAGTTGCTTATTCATAACAACATTCCGTGTTCATATAAGAATTACCGCCACCTTAACTGGTCGTACCTCCACTATAAGTGAGATACTTCCAATTTACAAAACAGATCGTGATGTAAATTAGTAACCCT
>NZ_JBQKUM010000015.1:0-72345 GCF_054968605.1 Pseudoalteromonas sp. G5_S1_14_S5
ACATCACTATTAGAACGAAAGCTTAATTAGGCATTACTTATATTTAATAATTGTTAAATATTATGTCTTTTCAAGAAAGCAAAAAAAATTACAGAAAAATTAACATGTGACTTTAATTCATATATGAGTCAGTTTATAGTCGATTACATTGTTGAGATAATTATAATAAAAATAAAACGTTGGCTATATGATCAAATTTGACCCTATAACAAATCGTATTTATAACGACGATCGTTCTATTAAGATTGGATACAGAGAGAGCCGTGTTTTAGAACTACTACTTAAACACGCACCTGATATTGTGAGTAAGGTGGACATTATTAACTACGCTTGGGGTAGCGAGTTCATAGGAGACACCTCTCTTGCGAAAAGTATCAGTTTGCTGCGCCAAAAGTTCGTCAAGTTAGGTACTAAAGACTCACCAATAGTGACAGTTCCAAAGGTAGGTTACCGCCTCATCGACCATTGCATTTGCATCGAATCGACTGGGGACGGTACGAGCATCACTGCGCCTGAAGATACCACTACAACGCAAGCTGACAACGAGCTTAAAACGCCCTCAGGCGAAGAGCACAGTGAAACGCAAATACTTCCCATCTATCGCAAAATTGCGTGTTATAAGAACTTCGCCTGCTATTCCATCGCTGCCGCCCTAGTCACAGCATCAATCGTGCTTGCATTCAGTAAATTTCACGACAAGAGCCTCCATGAAGTCAAAACTTCTGATCGTCTGACCGAATATTGGATAGGTCAACTACAGATATTTCAAGACCCTCAAATGACGCTAACCCCAGATTTGAAAAGGATTCTTAACAAGTATCAATGTGACTGTATTGCTTACATCAGCGAAGAACCTGGTTATTCTGAACTTGCGATACTCAATAAAGTGACTCGTAAATCAGTAAATATTTTTTACAACCCATCACAACTGGACAAAGCCAGTAAAGAGATTGAGCTATTCCTAGAAAAGGGGTCATTATGATGCCATTTATTGCCGTCTTCTCCGCACTAATCTTGTTTGCAAGCGTCTGGAGTATTCCGGATTCTCACAAACTTGAAGATCACAGTTACCAGCATAGTATGATCGATTTGCTCTCTGAAGATAACGTATTACGAAGCGATGGATTCACTAAAATTAGGGATAACAAAGTTCTGCATATCGTCTCCATTCAAGACGATAAAATACCAACCCCTATCGTTCTTCGCTTTCAAGGAAATGCGGGATACTCTACATCATTCAATTTTGTCATTGCTGGCACTTTAGACCTACTGTCGGTACAAAAAATAAACGAGGCAATGAACGACGATTTGTTATCACCATACCTTTTGTTGAACAATGATCCACTAACGTTGAATATTGATATTTTGAGCGCGAATGAAGCATTTGCCATTATTCGGAGTTGTAATACAGGTCGTACTCAGCTGTTAGCTAAACGCTAAATTACCTCCTTAACGAGTAATAAACTCCCTTCAAAGTTATATTATTTAAGATGGATTTCGACTCAATTCGAAATCCATCTCTTTCCTTTCATCAATTATTTATCTAAGTTTCATTCTCAAAACTAATGAGTCTCATAATTGAAACACCCTATCTCCCCTTATCTATTCCATATATCGTCACTTCATAATAAGAACTAACGAAACAATTGAAGTAAGATCTCATTCTTAGTTCCAAATAACCTCATAAGTACGAAGTAATACTATTCACAAGTGATTTTTTTGAAAATAATAATCGATTAAATAGAGCTTATCGTTAAATCTCAGATCCCAGCCAGACATTGCCAACAACAGTAATTACTTGGTTATCCACGCTAAACCAAAGAAGCATTTTCAACCTCAAATCCACATTGACGTAAGTCGAATCCTAAGAAATCTTCATTTTTCTAAATTCAGTTTGAAGTGAGCCGAAAAAATTTATATTCGTTGCATCAATTTTTCATCAATAGATAACATTAATAATTTAATCCATTGATTTTATTATTAAAAAATATTCAAGCATTTTCAGTATCGTTATTTTTGTCAGTATGAAAAAGTCAAATGGTCCTGCACAAGCAAGACATAAACAGCGTTACCAATATAAAAATGAAAATGAGGGGATTGTTTGTGATCAGTAAAAATAAAAGTATCTTGGCAGCAGCAGTGTTGTCTGTTCTATCAACCAGTGTAAACGCAAAGATTTACCCAGACCAAATAGTGTTTGACCAACTTGGTGAGGATGCATGTCGCTCTGGTTATCGCCCTATAGACCGTTATGAAGCCGAAGAACACAAAAGTGCTTTACTCGCTCGTATGGGCACTTGGCAGATTACGGGATTGAAAGGAAACTGGGTAATTATGGGATCGGGTTATCACGGTTTGATTAAACAGGATGTTCCGAACGGTAAAACCTTCTGCTACCCAAACAATGATCAATCTGAAATCCCGAACTACCCTGCTAAGTCAATCGCTGAGGGCAGTGAAATTGATGTTGAATATGGCCTCGTCACTGATCGCAAGGACTTTGTTCGCCCGCTAAGTTACTTAGCTCACTATCTGGGTTACGCCTGGGTTGGTGGTAATAATAGCCCTTATGTTGGCAAAGATATGACGATTAACCGTTCTGGCGACCGCTGGGTTATTCAAGGAAACAACAACGGTTCTTGTAGTGGTTACCGCTGTGGCGAAAAGACAAAAATAATCGTAGATAACTTTACCTACACTGTTAACGACGATAATTTCTGGCATGGTGATGTAACAGAGTCAGACCGCGAACTAGTAAAAACTGTATACGCAACGGCAAAGAATTACAGCAATGTTCCTCAGCAAGTGGTGGTTGATTTAAAAGTCGACGAATCAACAAACTGGTCAAAAACAAACAGCTATGGTTTTTCAGAAAGCGTTCAAACAGAGAATACGTTTAAGTGGCCTTTAGTTGGCGATACCAAGCTCACTATTAAGTTTGAAGCGAACCAAAGCTTCTCAAACTCTAACGGTGGCTCGACTAGCGAACAAGTTACGCTTCAAGCACGCCCTATGGTTCCAGCGAATTCAGAACTGCCAATTCGCGTAGAACTGTACCGTTCAAGCATCGCTTACCCATACCGATTCAACGCTGACATTAGTTACGATGTTGAATTCAAAGGATTCCTTCGTTGGAGTGGTAATGCATGGCACACTCACCCAGATAATCGCCCAACTAAGCCACACACCTTTACTATGGGCCGTACTAGCGATAAATCCGCTGATATTCGCTATCAATGGGATCACCGCTACATTCCTGGCGAATCAAAATGGTGGGACTGGGGTTGGGCTATTAAAGAAGCTGGCCTGTCAAACATGCAGTACGCAACAGGCGGAAGCTTACGTCCTTTCCACTCTTTCGTCTCTGGTGATTTTTACGCAGAATCACAATACGCAGGTACGATCGAAATTGGCCAAGCCAAACCATTAAATTCAGGCGGTCTACGTTCTCGTAGCGCTATTGAAGGCGAGAACCAAACCACTGAACAGATTGGTGATATTGATGTGACCACGAACTTTGATGCTCAAGAACTGAGTGACTTAGGCTTTGAAGGCGCTGAGTTCAATGTTCGTTTAGCTGACTAATATAGTCATCTACATTCACGGTAATAGGACACCAGCCGTGTATGAGGACAAAGCCCACGCTAAAATGGTAACAAGAACCTGGCGTGGGCTTTCTTTTTTGCATAAAGAGACAGAAACTAAGCTGGCTTTTCCATCAGAAGCTTAACGCCCAACCCAAACAATATCATACCGGTTACGCCTTCCATCCACTTCATGAAGCTTGCATTCTTTAGTAAATTTTTAGCTGAATTTAAAGCTCCAGCCAAACCGCACTGCCAAAGCATAGCGATGATAAAATGAACCGAAGCCATTAGCATAGACTGCAATAGCGGCGAGCCTTCAGGATTAACAAATTGAGGTAAAAATGCCAAATAGAAGACTGCAGTCTTGGGATTTAAAACGTTAGATAAAAAGCCCTCCCGTAGCGATCGTTTGGCACTATAGGCTTGTTGAGTTTGCTCGCCTACTTTCAACCCACCGCCTTTTTTCATCAATGCACGTAAGCTACTTAAACCAAGCCATATTAAGTAAACAGCACCCACTATTTTTACGGCTTGAAATAGCTCTGCCGATTGAGCAAGAATCGCAGAAATACCGACTGCAGAGAAAAAGGCGTGTACATATAACCCAGCACAGATACCGAGGCTCGTCATACAGCCGTCAGCTAAGCCAGAGCGACTGGTATTACGAATCACCAATGCTGTATCCAAGCCAGGCGTTAACGTTAAAATAGTGATGGCAATCAGAAATGCCTCAAAGTTCAAAATATCCATATCATTATCATCTTTGTTCAGCGATCTACCATCAATACCGCTTATCTGCGCACTTCGCAAGCAACAATTACCACCAGCTATACAAGTCACTGATTTTGTGCACAATGGTACAGTTTAATTTGTTAAAAAATAGTAAATTTGAGCCACCGTATCGCTTGATACTATTATTGCTATATCTTCGACTGAGAAGTACAGCATTAGTCAAAGCGAAGCCGTAATAAAGCACATGAGAAATGAACCTTATCGATCTTCCGTTTTAAGGACATTCAACGAAACCAAATTAAGAGTAGTCAAATGAGCGCATTCAAAAAACTAGTCGAACACTCTCAAAAATGTTCACGTTTTCAACATCTAGCTTCAATTTGTGGTTGGGACCAAGCGTCAATGATGCCAGCAGGTGGTAACAAAGCGCGTAGCGAAGCGATGGCAGAACTTTCCGTTCATATTCATGGATTAATGACTCAGCCACAGCTGGCCGATTGGATCTCTGACGCTGAAAACGAAGGCCTGAATAACGAACAACAATCATCGCTTCGTGAAATCAAACGTCAATGGCAGCAAGCTAACCTACTTCCTGAGAAACTGGTTGAAGCTAAGTCGCTAGCGGGTTCAAAATGTGAGCATGCATGGCGTAGTCAACGTGGAAACAACGACTGGGTTGATTTCGAAAAAAACTGGCGTGAAGTGGTAGAGTTATCTCGAGAAGAAGCTCAAATTCGTGCAGAAGCAGCTAACCTAACACCTTACGATGCAATGCTAGATATCTACGAACCAGGTACTAGCTCAGCATCATTAGACACCTTGTTTGCGGATGTTAAAACTTGGCTTCCAGGTCTCATTGATGAGGTCATTGAAAAGCAATCAAGCGAGCAATTTAGTGCTCCCAACGGCTTTTATGCCGCTGAAAAGCAAAAAGCACTAGGCTTAGAAGTCATGAAGTTACTTCAATTTGACTTCAATCACGGCCGATTAGATGAAAGTGTTCACCCATTCTGTGGTGGTGTGCCTTCAGATGTCCGTATCACAACTCGCTACGATGAAGCCGAATTCGTTCAAAGCTTAATGGGCATCGTCCATGAAACAGGACACGCGCGTTATGAGCAAGGCTTACCAAAACATCTAGCAGGCCAGCCTGCAGGTCAAGCTCGTTCTATGGGTATCCATGAATCTCAATCGCTGTTCTTTGAGATGCAAGTTGGACGTAGCGACCCATTCATCGGTCACTTGGCTTATCTAGCGGGACAACAATTCTCTGGCTCGGAATTTGAGAAAGATAACTTCCAGAAGATCTATACTCGCGTTAAGAAAGACTTCATTCGTGTCGATGCTGATGAGCTAACCTACCCTGCACACGTTATCTTGCGCTATGAAATTGAACGTGACCTGATCAACGGTAAAATCAAGCACACTGATGTGCCTGAGTTATGGAACAGCAAGATGCAGTCTTACCTGGGTTTAAGCACGGAAGGTAACTTCACCAATGGCTGTATGCAAGATATCCATTGGACAGATGGCGCATTCGGCTACTTTCCATCTTACACACTAGGTGCGATGTACGCGGCTCAGTTCATGGCTTCAATGAAAAAGACTATCGATGTGAACTCAGTAATTGAAAGCGGCGACCTATCCCCTATCTTCACTTGGTTAGAGTCGAATATTTGGAGCAAAGGCAGCCTACTCACCACCGATGATTTAGTAAAAGGTGCAACAGGTGAAACCTTGAATGCGCAATACTTCAAAGATCATTTGAGAAACCGATACCTTTAATTATCCCATCAACACAAGCTGTATATAACAATAAATGAAAAGGCTGATCAGGTTCCTGACTCAGCCTTTTTATAGAAAAATGGTTCTATAATATCCAATAAACACAGAGTTTTATTTATATTACTTACCTTTCAACATATCGAAAAAGATCTCTCTCGACACTGGTGTATTGTCTCTGTGCGTCTCGTACAAAACGTGTTCCTCAGCGTCTGCAGACTTCGATAACTTGATACTCCACAAGGCTTTTAGTTGGTTAGGTACGATCGAGTAACGAACATCAATAACCCGAAGCGCATCATTTGGATCTTGTGAGATAAAACCATTCGAAAACCAGCGGAAACGCTCAATATCTTTTGCTTGCTGTGAATTAGGGTCGAGCCATGGGAAATCTCTATTAACATTGAGTTTCGCAATAGACTCTCCTGGGTATGTCTTGACGGATGTACCTACTCGCACCGCATCCACGTGATAATGGCCTTCTGTCTCATACACGACTTTCCAAACCAAAATATTGGCAAAGCTTGGCTTAGCATCAAGCCGAATAGGGTCATGCTGCCTTTCTTGCGCTAGCTGCCACCCAATGGCTTCTGCTCTATCACGTTGTATCATCCCCAGGGTTGGAAAAATCAGTGCCCAAGCAAATGCAGTGCGGGCTAGCCATGGAGTTCGTTTCCATGTCGCCAACACCAACAATATTAAGATAGGAATAGTGTAGACAGGATCAATAATCGAAATAGTATTCCAAGCAAACCGCTCATTAGTCAGTGGCCAAAGTAGTTGAGTACCGTAGGTTGTGCAGGAATCTAGCAATGCATGTGTGCCATAGCCCAATGCGCAGTATAACCAGATTTGTTTAAAAGAGAGCCCGCACCTTTTTGCAAAGAGAGGATACAAAGCCAGAGCGCAAATCAAACTGCCCATGGGGATAAATAGGAGCGAATGGGTAAACTGTCGATGAAACTCCAAGGCCAACAATGGATCACTCTCTGAGCGAATAAGCGCATCCAAATCTGGCGCCATTCCAGAGAGCAAACCTAAAGCCCCCGCGGCCACCAAATGTTGCTTTTTACTCGCAGATTGCGACAAAGAAGCACCTAGCACACCCTGTGTTAACGGATCCATAAATCACTCACTTTTAGCAGTCCCTTAACCTGAATACGTACATTTAGCTATAGCAGCGAATCAGGTTAAACAACAAGATTTTATCAATATACTCATACACATAATCGTATAAATGCAGACTGGCAAACAAAAAGAGCAGCCTCAAGACTGCTCTTTGTTCGCCTACATAAACTCAGCAAGTATTCAACTTTGCAAACGGGTTAAGGCCATGAACTGTCTGACACTAACGAGTGACCATGCTAACCGCGATAATCACCAACAAGACAGAGAAGATCTTCTTAATCGTTGGAACGGGTAAAAGGTTTGTCGCCTTTGCTCCGAAAGGAGCGGTGAACCAAGACGTACACACGATACCCAACAAGGCAGGCAAATAGACAAAACCTGCAAAGCCATCACTTAGTGCAAAGTGGCTGCTGCCCGAGGTGATGTAACCGATAGAGCCGAATAGCGCGATGACAATGCCACATGCAGACGCACAGCCAATCGCCTTTTTCATATCAACTGAAAAGAAGGTTAGTAGTGGCACTAATAGCGCACCGCCACCAATGCCTATCATTGCAGACAAGCCGCCCGTAATGGTTGTCAGAACCGTTAATACGCCTTTATTCGGTAGCTTTCGCTCTGAAGGTGCGTCGCTTTTGCTGCTCAGGAACATCTTAACTGCGATAAGTACCACACTGACTGCAAACACAATACGAACAACTTTTTCCGGCAACAAAGCCGCCATAAAACCACTAATCAAGGCACCTAGTGCTACGCCGTACATAATCCAAGGCGCAATATTCCAGGGCACATTTCCATTCTTGTGGTGAGCAAGTGCAGAAGAGGTTGAAGTAAATAGAATCGAGGCCAAAGAAGTCGCAATTGCAGCAACAACCACTTGGTCAGACGGTAAAACATCTAGATACAGTAAAATGCTGCTTAGCACAGGCACAATGATCAGCCCCCCACCAATACCTAACAACCCGGCAAGAAAACCAACACCACTGCCTAACAACGCGCAGTAAAAAATCAACAACAGCAAATCACTCATTTCATCCCTCTTTTAATTGAATAAACCATCTTAAATAACTCGATATAATTGTGGTTATATTTCCATTAAGATAATTAATATAACTGACACCAGCTTTCATTTTCAAATAGATAGATCATGAATATTCCTCATGTTGATTGTGAAGTAATACCATTTTTAATCACAGCTCTGTCCAAGTATAAAAATACTAAGCGAATAACTTAGTACAAACTTTCAAACGAAATAGCCAACACTCTTGATACGATTACAAGCGAAAATAACGCAGTGATACAAAAGAACGAGAGTAAGTCAGACAACGGATTGGGAAGTCAGAATAGTATGAATAACGAATTTAATTTTACGATTAAGAGCATCAGCCTCGACGAAAACTACACACCCGCAGACAGTACGCGTATCACAACGAACTTTGCTAACTTGGCTCGCGGTGAAAGCCGCCAAGCGAACTTACGTAACGCTTTACAGATGATTGATAATAGCTTCAATGCCTTAGCTCATTGGGATAACCCTAACGGTGACCGTTACTCTGTTCAACTAGAAATCATTTCAGTTGACATGGACATCGAAAGCAACGGGGAAGCATTCCCTTCGATTGAAGTGCTTAAAACCAACATCCTTGACCGCCAAACTAACGAGCGTATTGAAGGTATCATTGGTAATAACTTCTCTTCTTATGTCCGAGATTATGATTTCAGCGTTTTACTTTTGGAGCATAATAAAGGCCAAGATAAATTCAGTATTCCAGCGGACTTTGGAGAATTGCATGGCAAACTTTTTAAATATTTCGTCAACTCACAAGCTTATAAACAGAACTTCAAAAAACCACCTGTTATTTGTTTAAGCGTATCAGATAATAAGATCTATCATCGTACCGAAAATCAACACCCAGTATTGGGTTTTGAATATCAGCCGAATGAGTCTTCTTTAACGGAGAAATATTTCAAGAAGATGGGATTAAAAGTTCGTTATTTCATGCCACCAAATAGCGTTGCTCCACTAGCATTCTATTTCTTTAGTGATTTACTCAATGATTACTCAAACTTGGAGTTGATAAGCACCATAAGCACCATGGGAACTTTCCAAAAGATCTACCGACCTGAAATTTACAACGCAAACGCTGTTGCAGGAAAACGCTACAAACCTAACTTGAAAAATTCGGACCACTCACTGACTCAAATTGTGTATGACCGCGAAGAGCGCAGTAAGCTGGCTATCGAACAAGGTAAATTCGCAGAAGAACATTTTATAAAGCCATACCAATCGGTTCTAGAGAGCTGGTCTGCCAATTACGCTCTGTAACGTGCTTTTGGGGACATTCAAACCGATTTGGACAGCAATTAAACGCTTCTAGCAACCTACGGACAGGCAGAATTATTTATGAAAACACTATTACCGACTTCAACTGCAGGCAGCTTGCCCAAACCATCTTGGCTAGCACAACCGGAAACACTCTGGTCTCCATGGAAACTGGAAGGCAACGTACTAACGGATGGCAAACAGGATGCATTGCGTGTATCGCTTCACGAACAACAACAAGCAGGCATTGATATTGTCAGCGATGGTGAGCAAACACGCCAGCACTTTGTAACGACCTTCATTGAACACCTTAACGGTGTTGACTTCGAAAAACGTGAAACAGTGAAAATACGCGATCGTTACGATGCCAGTGTCCCAACCGTCGTTGGCCCGGTTGCACGACAGAAACCGGTATTTGTTGAAGATGCGAAGTTTCTGCGCCAGCATACTGACCAACCTATCAAGTGGGCACTTCCGGGACCAATGACCATGATAGATACACTTTACGACGCGCATTACCAAAGCCGTGAGAAACTAGCGTGGGAGTTTGCCAAAATCCTAAACGAAGAAGCAAAAGAACTAGAGGCTGCCGGTGTAGACATTATTCAGTTCGATGAGCCAGCCTTTAACGTGTTTTTCGATGACGTTAATGATTGGGGTATCGCTTGCTTGGAAAGAGCCATTGAAGGGCTTAAGTGCGAAACCGCAGTCCACATTTGCTATGGCTACGGCATTAAAGCCAACACAGATTGGAAAAAGACATTAGGCACTGAGTGGCGCCAATATGAAGAAGTATTCCCTAAGCTTCAACAATCAAACATCGATATCATCTCGTTAGAGTGCCATAACTCTCACGTACCACTTGAACTGCTTGAGTTGATTCGTGGTAAGAAAGTGATGGTTGGCGCTATTGATGTTGCAACCGATTCCATCGAAACACCGGAAGAAGTGGCTAGTACTCTAAGAGAAACACTTAAGTATGTTGATGCAGACAAGCTCTACCCTTGCACTAACTGCGGTATGGCTCCCCTACCTCGCAACATTGCCTCAGCTAAGTTGAATGCACTCAGCGCTGGTGCAGAGATAGTGCGTAAAGAGCTTTCTGCGTAACGCTGATCAAAACGTATAAAAGCAAATCCTTCAAGCCTAAGTGTCACTCGATACTTAGGCTTGAAGGATTGGTAAATTGCCGATTGAAACTCATTTACCAAGTTTTATCCAAGTCATTTGCGTATAAAGAGATAGCCCGTTGGTACTTTTTAATAGCATCACTATTGGTTCTGGAAACCAATAACTCAATTAACAGAGATGTCGCTTCTTTATGTCGACCTAAATTGTACAGACACATCGCGTAAAACGGCTGAACTTCAAGGGATTCAGGATACTCTGCTATCGTCTGTTCGAAATAGCTTAAAGCCTCAGTATATTGACCTAGACTTCGGTAAGTGCATGCTAAGCCAAACAATGCGTCAAAGCGCTCTACCGAAGAAAGCTTCCCTTGCAGAGACAATACATAATGCTCAATCGCCTGCTGTTCCTTGCCTTGATTATCGTATGACCAGGCTATCTGTAGGTGTGCTTTGGCTTCAAAATTTTCATCACTTAATAGTGTTGCCAACAAGTCTCGCGACTCTTGATATTTCTGTTCTTTACGAAGCGCAATGGCTTGTGAGATAGTTGTTTCCATTCTTAATACCTGATTGCTCTACAGTTGGGATACACGAGCTTCCAATTTGAGTCCATTGAGTTGCCTAGACCGCAAAAAAAATAGTGCGTTAATTAAACGATGCTAGCACACAAGCAGAATTTGCAATATTGGTTTACGTACAACCTAGCCCCCAAAAAATACCAAGTTCGACACGCGAAAAGTGATTCGGCTCTTCTTAAGTTATGGACGCTTTTCTATATTTAGTTATCACAGTGCCACCGTCGCCTCAATCTCGATCCTTAAATCAGAGTGAATCAATTTAGAGACCTCGACTAGAGAGCAAGCCGGAAGATACTCTCCATAAAAGTCGAATAATAATTCTCGAATAATGCCTAGTTCAGACATATCACAGATAAAGATCGTCAGCTTAATAAGATCACTGACTGCTCGCTGTTCATGCTCTAGTATTTGCTTGATCTGACTAAGTATCTCGTTTGTCTGCTCACCAATTCCTTGATCCTGTGAACTTGTGTCGTAAGCAGTTAATCCAGAAACATAAAGTGTGCCGTTGTGCTTTGTCGCGTGAACATAAGGCCCTGCAATTGATGGCAAGCCATGATAATTAATTCGTTCAACCATTTCGTTTCTCTTATAGTCCAACTAGAGGTCGTTCCATTTCAACGAGCCCTTTCACTTCAGAAATCTTAATAAACCCTTTTGATTGATAAAGCTTAATAGCGGGGTTCTCACTGAACACGCGCAGCACTAACTGAGTCGATGCCTGACTGTTCGCATGTTCAATCACTAAATCTAAGCACCTAGAACCAAAGCCCCTGCCTTGGTGCTCGGTTAATATCTGTAAATCTCGAAGGAAGGTTGTCTCACTGGTGTAACTAAAGCGGACAACGCCAATACGATTATTACCTACATAAACTTCATAATTATCTAGCTCATCCCAACTGCGTAAAAACTGTTCATGACCCCAAACGATTCCACGCGAATCTTAGTAAGGCGCCATATTCGTTTTGGTTATTAGCTCTGCGAATTTTGGGTCTGAACCTTTGACCAATTCTACGTCCATATTGTGTCCTTTGTTTTCAAATTGCTTCCTAATACTCCATCCAAAAGTGCCATAAGTATTGAATCAAAGACATTAGGAAGATTTAAGAGGTATATCCTTATCTAAAGCCTTTTCCAACCACATTGAACTGATGTATTTGCCATTTTTCTTTGCATATTCATTGAACACACCAACTTCTCGAAAACCAAAATGCTTATGCAGTGCGATCGATGCCTCATTGGGTAATGCCACACCGGAAAGAACTCGATGAACACCGAAATCAATGATTGATGCGAACAGCTGAGAATACAACTTAGAGCCTATTCCTTTACCTTTTGCATCTTCAGCTAAATAAATTGTAACTTCAGCTGTATCTTCAAATGCTGATGTTGCCCTGTACGGTTGAGAACATGCAAAACCAAGTAGCGAGTCGTTTTCGGTTGCGACATAAAGTTGATATTTACTATCACTCGAGAATTGAGAGAACCATTGCTGCCGATTTTCCAACGTAAACTTGCCTTCTTCAAAGCGCGCGTTAGTGTGCTCAATATAGAAATTGAAGATGCAAGTAATAGCGGCTATATCGGACAACTCTGCAGTTCTGATTTTCATTTTATACCCTTTTGGTTCGCACTAATTTACGATTAAGACTTAGCATCGACCTTTTCTATAAACCAACTCCCTTGGCACGGGCCATTGGCTAAATGCCAACGACCATCAAATCGCTTGCCGCAGCCAGTTACTGAAAAGTGATAGTCCCACTGTCGATGTTTGGCATATAACCATAATGTACCGATTTCAGAAACCCAACCCTCTAATGCTGTTCCGTTGCAGGTAAGCCTCAAAGTCGCTTTACCTTCACGAATGATTCCTATGATAGCTGTTCGCTCACACATATTATTGCCATTGGTGTTAACTCGGTGACCTAGCCACTCACCGTCAAAGTCAGTAAATGGTACAAATTGGGGACTATCAGGAAGCTTAGGAAACGACTCGGAGTTACTAGAGCCTTCAACACACCAGAGATAAAGCGTGCAATCTCACTCATTTTAAAATCCTACCGATTCTATTTTGCATGCGGGTTTCCCCTAAATGCTGGGCGTTGTGGTTAAAATCTCAGAAGAGCCCACTGATGTTATTAGAGATTTATTCTGATTGATAACCAAATCGAACCAAGTAATGCCAGACCTTCTTTACGTCTTGTTGGTCATAACCTTGCTCTGTCACAGCTAGCCCCAGTATTCTCGCGTTGATCTTTCCGTTTACTGCTAACTTTTTTGCGAGTTCGATAAACGACTGGCCACGATAATCTGGGTAGCGACTCATCTCTTCTATGCTCAGCTCGAAGCCATTGTGCCACTTTATCGGAACGCCCAATTTAACCGCGCGTTCTTCAATAATCGTCGAGCGGTAGATAGGGTCTAATACAAGGCATTCAATATCGTCTTTCAGAGAGATAACACCATGAACATGCGCTTCAATATAATCATCAAGTAAGTCAACATCGGATGACAATGCTGTATCAACTAATGCCTGCACACGGCTATCAACAGCGAAATCCTCTGGCTCAAAGAAGCTGTCTGGATAGCAGAACGTAGTTCGTTCCGAGGTCTCTGCTTTCAGTTGGAAATAACAAGATCCGAAACGAGGTGCAGCGCCAGTCTCATAGTTACGGTAGTTCAGTGCCCCATATTTAGGCCTAAGCCCATTTGGGGCATCATCATACGCGCCGTCGAACACTCGCTTTTCCCATAACCAACGGTCACCACCTGGGTAAGCCGTCATACCACCGTTACTGGTACCTGTTTCAAATTGAGACTTCAAACATCCATCTTCAGCAATTACTTCGAGCAAAGGTTTATTGTCGAACGTATAACGATCAGGGTGGAAGTTGATCGTCACCGCGCAACTCGTTAAACAGTCCGTGCCTTGTGATTTCAATCGGATATTTTCGATTGCTTGCTCAACTGCGTTGTCAGCCATGAAATCTCCTGTGTTCAAAAAATTAAATCATTAAATTACAGCCAAAAAGTTCAATCTGACTATGATAAACATCTGTTGAGAAATAACTTATCTTACCTTATCTTGATCAAGCTTTTCTAAATTGGTGGGGATCCACATCGAATAAGGGAAATCGAGTGTATCAATAAGAACTAATCCCTTTGTAGTCTCTAACGCATAAGACGAAACCCACCGGTCTCCAACGTAATATACGTTATCGAACATTTGGAAAGGCTCCACATCGCCATTTTTAATTGATATTTCCTGAACATTTTTAGATGCGATTACACTGGTCGAAACCAGTAAAAATAAGCCAATAAATAGCTTTTTCATTTCCCTTCCTAGGTTGCTTACATTGCATAACTTAAGCTGCAACATAGTAATTAAATTCACTTTTCTAACAAACGACACTGATACTCTGCGACACATTTTAGCTCTGCTGCATGTTCAGGGAATCTTTCGCGAAGAAAACACAATGCATCCGCTAGGGTTATCTGATGTAAGTTGGATGTATACCCAAAAACCAATCGGTGGACATTGTCATAGAACTCATCTGAATTATCTGAGCTTTGACACTGCGCTAAGATAGCTTGATCAATCTCATCGTCTGGATCTTCCAATGGACTATTAGCCTGTCGATAGAGATTAAAAAGCATTGCGTCATAGTGCTCTTTCGACAGCTCTTCCTTGCAACGCAATATCCACGTAAGCGTAATGAGGTTGTGCCCAAAGAAACCAAACTGTTTTAAGCATGCAAGTACTACGCTCTTCAGTCCTACGACTTCACTAGTATCAATGCTTTGGTCGCCATCAGAACGGGTCGATGTGACAAATTCAGTGAAGCGGTTAAGGAATGCTGGAATTTGAGACGGCTCTAACTCACGGTAAACACGATGTAACGCCAATAAGATAGTCACATTGTGGGATAGGTATTCGCTTGTTCGAGAAGCCTGCGAAACGTAATGCGCGAAAATGTCTTGAAAACCCCGATTCTCATACCACTGCATTAAAGCAGCATACGCAGCTGGGTATACTCCACTTTTCAATATCCTATGAACACGAAAATCTGAGAACTTGGGTGCTTGCACTGTTACAGAATACTCGCCTAAAACTTCAATCTCAGTTTGGTTTATTAGCTTACTCGTTTTAAGCCAGACGTTCTCTGATTTCGTGAAATACCCATTTAGATAATTCGCAGACATATAAGCTTTTAGAGAATGAGGTTGATGGATGCTGGCACTGCTATAAAGTGCCTTTTCTAATAGCTGGTCACTTGTCATGTTTCCTCCATGAGACTGACATTCGGTGAGAGAATCATCAAGAGTGCTCCATACCAAACGTCCAAATACACATCATATGCTATATCGTAATCTACGGAAAAATACCATGCATTACGATTCAACCAAAAGAAATTTATATCGGCGACTTAATTCGTCAGCTTACCTGAGAGCAAATCGATTTTTACTTCATACGAGCAAATAGCCGATTAGAGGTCGTATTCAGGGGCTTCAGTTAACAGCGACTCGATACCGGTTCTAGCTGTGATCCAGAAATTAATCACTCGCTGCTATGCTCTTCCGTAAAAGGAGTCAGCTTTTCAATTAGAAAATGTTGCTTATTTTGAGCTTCTGCCATGCCAATTTGCACTCCAAGTTTTGCAAGCTCAGGCGACTGTTGAATAATTTTGAAAATCAGATCTTTATATTTTTGACAATAGCGTTTTAGCGCAAAGCACTAAAACGCACATTAGGATTGAATTATATATTGAAGAAACCTGATAGCACATCCGCTGCTAGCGTTATTGCCTTCAGTTTGTAGTAAATATTGGCTATCGTTTATGGCTTTGTGGTTAAACAGAGTACATCACTGTCGCTTCACCATCGACCGCGACTTCACCATTGGCGTTCAATACTTGGGTAGATATCACAGCGATAGGTTTGTCTTCACGCACACTGGTCACTTCCACCTTGGCTATGACAGTTTCGCCAACAAAAATAGGGCGAAGAAACTTCAAAGATTGCCCCAAGTAAATGCTGCCTGCCCCCGGCACTTTAGAAGCCAACAAGCCAGAAATAAGGCTCGATGCCAACATACCATGCACGATTGGACGCTCAAATTGCGTGGTTTTAGCGAAATCTTCATCTAAATGGATTGGGTTATAGTCTTCCGAGACGCTGGCAAAAGCTACCACCACTTGCTTATCTAACGTCTTTTCTATGGTGGCAGTCTGGCCGATTTCTGGCTTCATTATGCGGACTCCTTTTCCATTTCATTTTCTTGCGCGATGACATCTTGAATACGCTGCTTCACGTATTCACCTGGCGCATCCAGTTCCCCTTCTAGCTCGCGAGCTTCAGTCATTTCGGAGAAATTGCGCTCATCAACCCAGTCTTGCCAATGCGACCACCACGAGCCATGGTGCTTGTCGGCACTGGCAAGCCACTGAGACGGTGCATGAACGTTATCATCATTGGTCCAAAAACCATATTTATTGGAATCGGCATGGTTCATCGGCCCTGCAATATGACCGCTCTCAGTAAGTACAAATTTATTGTCTCCACCTAGCAGTTTTGTGCCTTCAAAGTTACCGTCCCATAGCGCGATATGATCATCAATAGCAGAGAGGAAATAAGCTGGCGACTTTACTTTACCTAAATCAATCGCCACACCATCGATCACCAATTTACCTTTAGCTAGTCGATTCTCAAGATAGCACTGACGTAGTAACTGGTTATGGGTCGCAGCAGTCACGTTGGTGTTGTCACAGTTCCAATAAAGGAGATCGAATGCCATTGGGCTCTCCCCTTTCAAATAATTGGAAATGTAGTAATTCCAATACAGGCTGTTCTCACGAAGTAAGCTGAATGACACGGCCATTTGGCGGCCATCCATATAACCACGTTGGTTGTTTTGCGCTTCAATACTGCTGATAATCGGATCATTGATGAAGACCCCTAACTCACCTGGCTTTTTAAAGTCGAGGATTGTCGTCAGCAGAGTGACCGATTTAATTCTCTGTTTACGACGTTTGCCAGAAAGGTAAGCCATGGCTGTGACTAAGGTGGTACCGCCGATGCAGTAACCAATACCGTTAACTTCTCGCTCGCCAGTCGCATTTTCAATGGCATCAAGTGCAGGCAGCACGCCTTGAGTCACGTAGTTACCAAAATCGACCTCTCGCATTTGAGCATTAGGGTTCACCCAAGAGATCATAAATACTGTGTGGCCTTGGCTGACCAACCACTTCACGTAGGAGGTCTCTGGATTGACATCCATAATGTAATATTTGTTCACGAACGGCGGTACGATCAGCGTCGGACGTTTATAGACTTGCTCTGTGGTCGGCTTGTATTGAATCAGCTCGAACATCTCGTTTTGAAAGACGATTTTTCCGGGTGTTGAAGCAATATTCTCACCCAAAGTAAACTGGTTTTTGTCCGTCATTCGAATATTGAGTATGTCGGCACTTTGCTCTAAGTCCTGACGGAACTGCTTCATCCCTTGAATTAGGTTTTCACCCTTGCTCTCCATGGTCAGCTTGAGTATCTCTGGGTTGGTCGAAACGAAGTTACTTGGCGACATCGCATTCAGATACTGCCGAGTGAAAAATGAAAGTCGAGCTTTGCTCTCATCATCCAGTCCATTTTCGTTCTCAACTGATTGTTGAATGTTGTCACAAGCAAGTTTGTAGCTCTCTTTGATGTAACGATACAGTGGTGTTTCATTCCATGAAGGGTCACGAAAACGGCGATCCGTTTCTTTGGTTTGCTCCTGAGTGCCAAGGATACAATCGTTGAGTAGAGTAACTTGCTGCGCCCACCAATTCATCTGCTGCTCAACCATGTTGGTTGGGTTCTGAGTCATTGAGCCAACCCACTTAGTAAAATCTTCCGATTGGGTTTTCATCAATGTTGATTGTGTTGGCTGCCCTAGATTGTCCATCCAGGCTTGTCCGTATTGGGACATGAGGTTCATCATACCTTCAAAGGGCGATTTGTTTTCCATTCTGACATCCTTGTTAGAAGTGATGTTGATAGATGGCGATGCTAGACATTACGCTCCGCCATCAACCGACAAACAATAAACTAAGCACTTTTCACGGTCTTTACCGCAGAGGCAGTAAGCTCGTCAGCGGCAGATTTAAAATCTTGACTAAGTTGGGTCAGCTTTTGACTATCTTCCATGAGTTGTTGTGAGATCTTACTCGCCACTTCCATCTGTTTTGAACCATAAGCTGGAAGATCTTGTGGCTGTTTTAACGAGGCTAGGCTCTGCAAAGACTCATTACCTAGCGCGCTGTAAGCTTGTAGGCTATCAAGCTGAATCTTGGTCAGTGTCTCTATATTCTTAGTCACTAGCTGATTGAAGTTGTAAAACGGGTTTGTTACAGACTCTAGCTGCGATGTGAAAGCCTTAAATGTTTCCTGAGTAGACATAATTTCATTCCTTGTACTGAGCAGATCGAAGAAGTAAATGTGCGCTGCCAATACGAATTTGGTTTAGTATTTTTGCGCAACAGTTAACATATTGATCAAGTTCAAAGTGAAAGTCATCCCGTAAAATGCCCGAAAAATCGTTCCATAAACGGTCTAGTTTAAACATTTGTTTGAATTTTCTGCTCGGATGCTCATCCCCCCCTGATTAGGTAAGTGGGTTCGCAGCGAGATCAATATGATCTGCGTTTAATACAGTTCACTCGATTCAGGAGATGAATTGACAGAAATGTGAAGCTCATCAACTTGTTGCGTAATGTTAAATGAGTTTTTTAGGACAGAACAAACCAAATTGGCTGCTGAAAATGGACACTCAGGCTGGACTTTATAATCAGAGCGAGAGAGTCCATATTCAGAATGAAATGGGCTTTTCACCCAAGGAAGAGCTCAATGTTATCGACACGAATTCACTTTAGATGCCTGCCGCCATCAAGGTGCAATGTTCTTCCTGTCATGTAACGACTGGCCAATACGTACTTAATGCCATCAACCACTTCTTCAAAACCCGCTTCGGCCGGAATCAAAGCCTTTTGCAAAGCTTTAGCCCTATACGCCTCGTCGTCATGCTCATTAAATTTGATCATGGCTGGAGAGACAGTATTTACTTTCACTTTGGGAGCCAGCATCGCCGAAAATGAAAGCGTTAAGTTATTAAGCGCAGCTTTGCTTGCCGCGTAAGCGATATGTTTTTTACTGCCTTTTTCTGCAACATAGTCACTGATGTGGATGATATCGGCCGTTTGCTCGCCAGACATCAGTAGGTCTTTGAGTGACAAGTTGATGAGGTATGGTACGCCGACGTGAACTGCCATCATCTGATTCATAATTTCTGAGGCGTTCTCACTTGGGTCTTTCTTATTTTCCGGTTTCCAGTCAGAGGCATTATGAACGATGGCTCGAAGTGCTCTGTACTCTTGCCCTACATAATGCAGAAAGTCTTCTACACTGCTTTGCTGGTAAAAGTCGACGTACTGTAGATCAGCCCCCTTATCACGCAGCTGTTGCAACTGAGGGTATTCGCTGCGAAAGGTACCAATCACTTGATACCGATCAGCCAGAAGTTGCTGAGCCAGTGCGAACCCTAAGCGCTTCCCTACTCCAGTTATCAGAATAGTCTCACTCATCGTAAAAACTCAGCTCTAGTTTGAGGGTTAGTTTTGAAAATACCACCCAGCGCCGTTGTAGTCGTTTCAGAGTTGGCATCCATAACGCCTCGAGACTTAACGCAGTAATGTGTCGCTTTAATGGTCACCGCTACATTTTCTGTTTCAACGAGAGTCTGTATGGCAATCAAAATCTGCTGGGTTAAGCGTTCTTGAACTTGAGGTCGTTGTGCGAAGAATCGGACGATTCTATTTATTTTCGACAGACCAAGTATCTTCGATTCTGGGATGTAGGCCACTTGCGCTAAACCGTCGATGGTGATGAAGTGATGCTCGCACGTGGAAGTTAAATCGATGTCCGACACCTTTACCATTTCGTCGACCGACATCTTATTCTCTATAACGCTCATTTTAGGAAAGTTGTTGTAATCAAGACCGGAGAATATCTCGTGTACATACATCTTTGCGATGCGGTGCGGCGTTTCTGCAAGACTGTCATCCGTTAGATCCAAACCCAACGTACTGACAACTTCAGTGAGTAGTCCCTTAATGCGATTGTATTTCTGGTTGCTGTTCATTTCACTCGCGGTCATCGGGGTTTCAAGCCCTCTCGCCAGAAGAGCTGCTCTTACTTGTTTTGCTTCTGTGCTCAACATTGGAACTCTCCTTAGAAGTTATTATTTTGGTCTGCTTCATAGCTCAGCGTGAGCGAAACGGAGTCGGCAAAACGCAGTGCATGAGGTTTGTCGATTCTCACTTGAGCGTACCGAACCCATGAATGATCAATGCAAATTCCAAGTACGTCGCTGGTTAGCTTTTCTAAAAGCAGGAATCTTCCAGATTCGACATGATGGATGATCTTCTTGCAGATGTTTTTGTAGTTGAGGGCATTGTCGACGTCATCAGAGAGGCAAAGATTGTTAGCTGGATAATGAATCTCTGCGTTTATAACAATGTCTTGCTGCTTGGTTTTCTCTTCTTCATTGAAGCCGATGAAGGTTCGCAGTCTGAGATTTGTGATAGTAATAATCGCGTTGTGGTTCATAACAGTTTCCATTCCGTACAAAGTGTTATCAGTTACGTGCTTGTTTCAAGAAAAGATCAAATAAAGCTCTGATATTAAGAATCTGCGGTTTTTGACAGCTCTAACATCATTAGGTGAGAGTGAGCTTGAAAGGGATTGAATTGGTTTTCTGACTCGACTGATCAAAGTTATTCCAAAGTTGTTGGTACGAGGTGTTTAGGACGGGATGATGAGCATTCGCGGCAAGATCGACTAATGGCCGAAGCACAAAGGCATACTCTGTGATTTCACCTCTGGGTAACTCCACCCCATCGATAATGCCCACTTGATCACCGTAAAGAAGAATGTCGATATCCATGGTTCGCGCTGCATACTCTTTAGTCTCACGTTGGCGACCGTTATCGAGTTCGATTTGATGAAGAACTTTAGATAATTCTGCTATAGGAAGGTCGCATTCAAAACCTACAACGAGATTGAGGAAATTGTCTCCTTCAAAACCGACTGGCTCACAATCGTAAAACTGAGAAACCTGAAGTGGAGCAAAGCGATGGATCAGCGCTTTGAGAGATTCTGTGATGTGATGTTCGCGATTAATGTTGCTTCCGATGCTGACATAAACGATGGCCATAGTATTTCTTCCTTTTTAAGCAGCTTATACGTCTTACTCGTTATAAAGATCAGCTATATGTCCTTTTAATGTCAGGTAGATATTTAAATAGGTTTTATCGAAGGTTTGCCGACATACTTTACCGCAATAGCATCGTCGCCCGTTTGAGGGCGACGACACGCCAAGCAACAAGTGTTAACCACTTAGTTGCTTGACTGATGCCCAGTCTCCTTGGCTAGCTTTTGCATAGCCTCGGCGAACGTTGTTGTTCCACCTTTCGCCTTAACTTGCACAACCTTGTGACCAATGTTTTCTAGCGCTTGGCGCTCTGCCAATACTGCTTGGTCATCTTGTTGGCTACCTTGAGCTGGCTGATGAATGTAACACCCTTCTAGTTGACCATCTTCGACCAATTGGTGGTGTTTCAGTGCTTGGATATCAAAATTCATAAGTCAGTCTTTTCATTTAAATTGGAAGTCTATGTGGCAAAGCCACCAGCATTGCTCATGTTGTCATTTGTACCATAAGGTACTTTATACATGAAGATGCGAGTCGAATGACCAAAACGCTTACTCATACAACTAGGCGTTGTCTTTTATTTTAGAACTCAAGGTTAAAACTTCGCTGGTAAACAACTCTCTTAGCCATTGATTGACGATGTCATCATTACGATTGCTATGTTAATAAACACTGAGTGAAGGTTGGTGTATTCAAAAGGAAGTTCTAGAAGCTTAATTTTATCTTTACAGAAGTCGGCACTACCGTGAAGTTCATGATAGCAGTATAACCGCGCCCTTGGTTTAATACTTCAAACAATTAACTTCGTTCCACCGGAATAACCTTGACATTAACAGTGGATCAGTAAGTTTAAGTGCCTGATCAAAGTAATAGATTTGCTCAGCTAAAATCCCTTTAGGACTATCGTTTTTATGTAGGAAGTGTTTGACGCGAGGAAGACGCCGTGACGTTGTTCAGTGAGGAGTAAATTGCTCTTAAAAATAATGTAATGCGCAGAACATCGCGCTAGTGATTAAAGGAATCGAATTATACCAAAAGATATCTCTTCCGAAATACGGTCGAGACTATATTAGATATAGCAAAATCCGATATCGCTTTTAGGCAATAATAATTGCCTTTATACATAATATACACCCACAAAGTTACTATATAAGCAAACGAGTAGGCTTTCTTTTTCTTTGCTTATCTAAAGCGAACCCCACAGCAATAGTTAATAATGTTGTAATTCAGCTATTGATTGGTTTATGAAAACATAAATATCAAGCCTATATTTAATAAATTCTATAAGAATCAATAAAAATTAGATCTTGCGCTAGAAATTAAAAAAAATCAGTGACTAAGTTTTGAACATATTCACCTTGTTGATAGGTTAATCCTTGTAGGGCAAATGCTCTATTAGTGATAAAAATTAAAATAAGGATTATTTATGAGACCATCTTTTTCGATCAGTATGGTGCTTGCAACGACAGTAGTTGGCTTCCAGTCTTATGCAAACAATATCGACACAACTCACTCTATTACTGACCCTCTTGCTGTTGCAAAGAATGTCGCTGCGCAAAAGCAATCATTGGCGTTGCAAATAAGTTCTCGCTATGACGATCTTGAGTCTTCTTTGAAAGCACAAATTACTGAAAAAAGCCTATCGGCTCCTTTAGACGAACTTAATTCGGCTCAATCCTACTCCGCCTTTTCAAGCAAAATGCACAAAGCCGATCTCAGCTACCGCAAGATGAAAGGGATCAACGACTTCAGTGACTCTGTCTTAGAAATTAGGATGGCTGATGAAGCCATGGTGGAATCTTGGAAAAATGGTGAAAGCCCGCTGTTTGCTTACGAACCATCGGGGGATGATTCTAATTGGCAATACATCGAAGCTTACGATGTGTATGGGCAAGTTCATGAGTTAGATGTGTACCAAATGCCCGATGTCCCGGTGTTTGTGATTGATAGCAACGGTGCAGAAGAGCTTAAGGCAGGGTTAATGGCCATGCAAGCTGAAATGCAAAAACAAGGCACAGATACGCTACTTAAATCTGACAGCAGTGAGAGCACTAGCAGCCAGAAAAAAGAACCTCAAAAACAGACACTATTTAGCGGTGCCGCACGTTCTTTGGCTGAATCAGAACCTGAAGAGTTAAACACGACTCAGTTAACCAAGATTCGTTTAGCCATCGATAGAGAACCTTGGATCTCAGGAAAAGCAGAGATCTACGCTATCGTTACTGGCGTAGATTCAAGCCGTATAGCTCCACAAATCGACTTAATTGAAATGCCTTACTTGGACTACGACAAACAGACGTACTATCCAAGCCAAAGTATCATCTTCTGGCCACGTTACCGCTGGGGTGCTGCAGATATGATCTTGATGGAACATGATGACGGGACCAACTACAAAGAGTTAGCCAAACTACTGGTGCAAGCCGCTGAACAGATCTTGAAAATGATTCCAGACCCAGAAGTGCAGGGTTATGCCATCATCCCTCAAATTACCAGTAAGATCATCGAGCTTATCCCAAATTCTTTGTTGGTGAATGACGATGACTTCGTGGATGTGTACTACACCTTAATGCAAAACACTCCTTATGTTGACCGTCCTGGAGCAGGTGGTAATGCTGTAGCTTCTTTCACACCTGTCACGATATTGCCAACAGAATAACAAGTAATTTTCGCCACATGGAATTTTGACTAAAAATAAAGCGCACTGGCCAATACCTGTGCGCTTTCTATATCACTCATTTTGATAGTTTGAAATTCAGCCGAGGCGGCTACTAGACTCTTGGTTGCTATTGCTATAGAGAGTAATCAAACACGATGATGTCATCCAATAGTGGGCGAAATACCTCTTCAAGGCATCGTGCTCTGGATGCGGTAGATAATTTTGTGGCCCAGCTTCATCAGCAAACGTCATTAAGACAGAATGACTGTTACCTTGGTTCTTGTTCTCAGGACTGTCATTTAGCCCCCACTCTACTGAAGTTACACCTTGAACCTTACTTAGCATTGCTTCAAACAGCGCCGCACGCGGACTATTCGTTTGTAAGGTGGGGAAGTAACGCCAGAAGCCAACTCATTGACGGCGAAGAGGCGATAGCGGTGCACTACTTTGATGAAACCTTACAGCAGTCGATTTCTCAAATGGAATTCGGAAAGGAAAAGTGGTGTTCTTTTTAAGAGAGAACCACCCTGAAAACTTAAAGATAGATGTGAGCTATGTGATGAGCTGCCGCCGTTCTCAAAAAGACGCACCGTTGAATCAGTGGTTATTTCAAATACTGAAGGCAACCCTGAAGAATAAGCAAACCTAGACCGAATCAAACCACCTCAGGTGACCAATAGCAGTTGTCTCAACTCCAGAACTTCACACCAAAAAGAAAAGGCTCCAAAGGAGCCTTTAATTATGGTTCTGATGACTATTCGCTTATTTTATTATTTTAAAATGCTTCTTCGAGAGTTGTTTCACTCTTTTTTTCAGCTGGGTTCTCAAGGGTTTCAACCTCTTTCAAACGTGCAGTGAAGTGCCTTAGTACAGGTGGTTCGTAAACAAAATCGAGCCCTTTCACTTTGCTCGCGTTCTCTTTTACTTTTTCGAACGCTTCAATAATGAAGTCCATATGCGTTTGAGTGTAAGTCGCACGTGGAATGGTTAGGCGCAATAGCTCAGCAGGACATGGGTGCTGCTCACCTGTTGCAGGATCTCGCCCTTGCAGCAATGAACCAATCTCAACGGCTCGGATTCCCGCGACTTTGTATAGTTCACAAGCTAAAGCATGGGCTGGGAACTGACCCGCCGGAATATGTGGGAGTAACTTACCAGCATCAACAAACGCAGCATGACCACCCGCTTGTTGGCACACAACACCAATCGCTTCCAAGCCATCAACCAGGTATTGTACCTGACCGATGCGGTACTCCAACCAATCTTGGCGCATTCCGTCGTATAGCCCAACCGCAAGACGCTCCATGGCACCGCCCTCTAAGCCGCCATAAGTCGGGAAGCCCTCTTGAACGACACACAAGGTGCGACACTCTGTGTACACATCCATGAAGGAGCTATCTTTAAAGCACAACAAACCGCCCATTTGCACCATCGCATCTTTCTTAGCGGACATGGCTAAGCCGTCTGCATATTTGTAGGACTCACGAGTAATTTGCTCGATCGTCCAATCTTGATAACCCAGTTCACGCTGCTGAATAAAGTAAGCATTTTCAGCGTAGCGAGCCGAATCCATGATGACGGGGATATCGTACTTCTGCGCGATTTCGTACACAGCTTTGAGGTTAGCGATAGAAACAGGCTGTCCACCAGCCGAGTTACAGGTAATGGTACTCACAATGTAAGGAACATTGGCAGCCCCCGCTTCTATGATCGCCTCTTCCAATTTGACGATATCGAAGTTGCCTTTGAAGTCGGTATTCACTGAGGTATCAAACGCTTCTTTGGTGTAAACGTTCTTCGCAACGCAGCAATTCACTTGCGTATGGCCCTGTGTTGTATCGAAAAAGTAATTCGACAAAGCAACCATTTTGCTGCGGTCTAGCCCCTTTTCCATCTCACGCTTTTTGATCAGCACCGGAATGTAGATCTGCTCTGCGCCACGTCCTTGATGAGTCGGAATAGTTAGTTCATAGCCGAAGATATCTTTCACCGCATTCGACAGTGCGTAGTAACTACGACTGCCACTGTACGCTTCATCGCCCATTAGCATCGCCGCTTGCATACGTTGAGTAATTGAACCCGTGCCGCTGTCAGTCAACAAGTCAATAAACACATCATCGCTATCGAGTAGAAATGGGTTCATACCCGCTTCGACGATGGCTTGCTCACGATATGCGTAGGTCGTTCTTTTTACCGGTTCTACAACGCGAATACGAAACGGTTCAGGTAGATGTTTGAAGTTTTCCATAATAGTACCTTTCAACGAACTCAGTATTCCCTAATGAAGAAATATTAAAAGAAGACCCTAAGTTCATTATTTTTAGATGTCACATTTCATCACTACTCATTTATTTATCTAACAATCACATTCGTGATAATTACGATAAAAACTAATAGCGAGAAATAAATGATTGAATCAATAAGATATTGATTATGATCCTATTAATAACGACCAAGATATAAATAAAGATCAGCAAGAAATACAGTTAACGAACTGATTATTCCATTGCTTATCGAATATCTTAAAGACACAATTAACAGGATTGGCAAAGCACAAAGGCTCTACTGGGCGTGTGACGCCAAGAGTGCACTACTCTGAAGAAAGGTGGAACGAGAGCTGATGATCTAAGGTGTACCAAGCTAACAGGGTTAGCCATGTTGTTGATTGCCATTTCAGATACATGTTCACAATATATCCCTACGTTGAAACCAAAGTGATCCGAAATTTAACTATAGTGCAATTATTTTATAAATAAAGACGATTCAATCATAAATGTGATCAACATTTAGAATCACAGCGCTGTTCTTTATAACCCTATATCACATTTAAATAACAGCGAATTAATAAACTATTACACTAGTTCATTAATTTAATGATAACTTCAGGATTAAAGGCTCAGAAATATAAAATAATTTGTTTTATCGCCATCTCAGCCAGCTTAGGCGTCGCGGCTTTCAATTCACCCAGAGCAACTTTCTTACCCGCTTAACCAATTTCTTTTAGGTCTTCATCGGGGTCATAATCCGCTTCACCTAAACCACGAGTATCAAGAAAGCGTATCACAGGTTTGTCTTGAGGAAACGCATAAGACATTGCTGTCATGGTACATGGTGCAAATCCGTTGCCGACTTCCACCGAGGAATCTCCCGTGACAGCTTGAATAAACGATGATTTACCTGCACCCGTTTTTCCGAGCAGCCACAAGGTTGGCAAATGTTTTCGTTGATATTCGTGTGCCAGAGTCAGGTCAGGATTCTTGCTCGGGTTGGTGACAAGTTGCGATAACCTATATAATCTCGATATCGCATTCAACTTACATTTGTTCATCTACGACGATTTGTAATGCTTAGGCGTTTGTTTTTACGAGCTTATTTTAGTAAATGCGCGTCAATCGCGTATTGATATAGGCTCCAATCTACTGTTACGTTTTAAGCGATGAATCAAAACCATCGAACAAAAACTCAGAGAGCTTAAAAAGAAGTATGGAACAAATTTATTTAGCGGGTGGTTGCTTGTGGGGCGTACAGGAGTTCATCAAGTATGTTCCCGGCGTGATAAGCACAGAAGCAGGTCGTGCTAATGGACGTTCTCAAATAAAGGATAAACAAAGCAAACCAAGCGAATACGATGGCTACGCAGAGTGTGTACAAATTGAATTTGACCCAAACCTCACCTCAGTGTCGGCGCTAGTGGGTCACCTTTTTGAGATCATTGACCCTTACAGCATCAACAAACAAGGTGTTGATGTAGGCGAAAAGTATCGCACTGGCGTGTACAGCATCGAAGCCAAACACTTAGGTGAAGCGGAGCGCTATATCGCATCACGTGAAGACGCCGAGCGCATCGCTGTAGAGGTGTTGCCATTGACCCATTATGTTGCCAGCGACGATATCCACCAGCATCATTTGAGTCACTTCCCAGAAGATCATCACTTATGCCACATCCCTTGGGATCTTCTTCATAAATACAAATCATAGTGCAAAACTCAATCTTAAGGCCTGTCTTAATCCACCATCTGTCCGGAACCTCTTCGTAACTCAGTAGGTGAACGGAATCAATTCCAGACGAGCCCCTACGTCAAAATTCACTTCAAAAAGTTCCGTTCACGTTGCCTTCAATAATGAAAACTTGAAACCCAGTATTAGATACTGACAGTAGTTACGAGAAGTGAAATGCTGTTAACACATTGGTTACACTTTCCTCCCGTCCAATAAAAAGGTGTCATTATGAAGAAATACATCCCAATATTGATTGCTCTTAGTACGATGTCCTCAATGAGTTACGCAGCGACTCCACGTGAAGATGCTGTAGACTATTTACAGATGCGTAAAGGCGTGGCTTATCAAGTAAACCACTCAAAACCCTTTACCGGTCAATTTGAAGAAAAGTTCGATAACGGTCAGATCGCTACTCAAGCTCAGTTTTCCGATGGTCTGGAGCTTGGCTTAGAAACCAATTGGTATCCAAATGGACAGATCGCTTCCAAAGTGAATTACGTCAAAGGTCAATTGCAAGGTAAAGCAGAGACTTGGTATCCAAATGGGCAGAAAAAAGCAGAGCTAAACTACAAAGACAACGAACTTTCGGGCGTCGCAACTCGATGGTATCCAAATGGCGAAAAGAGCCTCACTGCAGAGTACAGTGAAGGGCTAAAAGATGGCTTGGTGACCGACTACTACACGAATGGCAATAAAGCGACAGAAGCAAAATTCGATGGTGGCGAAATAGCTAACGGCAAATTGACCCGCTGGAACCTCAACGGGGATAAAGTAGAAGAAGTGACCTTTAAAGATCACCTGGTCACGTCTAAACAAGTTTGGATGCCTACACAAAGCTAACTCCTGTCATTGTTAAGAGGATATAACAACGCTCACTGCGTTAGCGTATACAACTTAACCTGAAACCAACGAGCATTCGTTTGATAACTTTTGAATGCTCGTATTGCCTTCCTATTTCATACTTTCACGTTTTGTCTGCTCACACCAAATATCAGAACTTCGCTAAAAATATAAAACGTGACTTACCATACAAGACAGCGCACTCTCCTAGAAGCCGTACCTGACCTACTCTTATAATTAAGTACTTTATTTAATAATCAGGGGTTTGCTTAGTCTGAAGCAAACCCACCGCTATAGTGGGAACTAATTTATGACAACCTTGAATGAACAGTTAGCAAACCTGAAAGTAATCCCTGTAATCGCCATCAACCGTGCTGAAGATGCCATCCCCTTAGGCAAGGCACTAGTTGAAAACGGAATGCCATGTGCGGAGATCACGCTAAGAACAGAATGTGCTATCGAAGCGATTTCTATCATGCGTAAATCGTATCCGGACATGTTGATCGGTGCGGGTACTGTACTGACTACAGAGCAAGTAGACGCATCTATTAATGCGGGTGTTGATTTCATCGTTAGCCCAGGCTTCAACCCTCGAACCGTGCAATACTGTATCGACAAAGGTGTTGCGATCGTGCCAGGAGTGAACAATCCAAGCCTTGTTGAACAAGCAATGGAAATGGGTCTTCGCACGCTAAAATTTTTCCCGGCTGAGCCCTCAGGTGGCACAGCAATGCTCAAAGCCTTAACGGCCGTGTATCCGGTTAAGTTCATGCCTACTGGCGGTGTCAGCTTGAAAAATGTAGACGCGTACCTTTCTATTCCTTCAGTATTAGCATGTGGCGGTACTTGGATGGTGCCAACGAACCTTATCGACGAAGGTAAGTGGGACGAGCTTGGTAAACTAGTGCGGGATGCTGTGGACCACGTTAATGCTTAGTCGGTTTTGGCCTTTATGTTAAGCCCTTCTGTTGTAGGGCTTTTTATTTAAATTTTTAAATCAGTTCTAAACGGGCAAAACAACACATTTACGGATGACTCATCACAAAAAACTCACTTAAGTCTAATCCTATTTCTACCATTTTTAATGGTTTGATCTTTCTCTAAGATTGTTTCTGTTTCTTTGATTGCTACTACAAACATAACTGATAATTACAATGACAAAAACATCACTATTGCTTGATTCTATGGCACTTAAATTGTCCGGTTCAGCATAAGCTGACCAACTCGAAGACATTCAAAAATCAGGTACGCTTCATGTTGGTACTACGGGCGACTACATGCCGTTTTCTTACTTCGATGGTAAAAACTACTCAGGCTATGACATCGACGTCGCACAGCACATCGCAGTACGCAAGCTTAACACGCTACGAGAACAATTTAGATGTGGCGGAAGCCGTTGCGAAAGGCAAAGTTGATGTGATGGTAACCGAAACCCTGGAATGCCTATCCTACCAAGTGACCGACGAGCGCCTTGAAGCTGCTCGCTGTGAAACAACGTTTACCGACAGCCAGTTCGATTATCCGATTTCTAAAGGTGAGCAACGTTTGTTGAACACTGTGAATTTCATTATGGATGAGATGAAACTGAAAGACATTGAAGAAGAGTTCCTAGTTCACAACTCTCTTAAATAGTCTTCTAGTCTTCTAGATAAAAAATAGGGCAGCATTGCTGGCCTGTTTCATTATTTTAATCCGCTCTCACTATCGAACTTTAAGAGCGAAAAACTACCCATGAGTAATCACATTCTGCTGCAGGAGTGCATCCAGGATATCTGAAGGCATGGTGCCGCTTAACGTCAACTGAGGCGCGAGGCCTTCAACCAAAATCACTTGCTCTGTTGTACCCAAGCCATCAGGGTTAATAGTTAACTCAACATCATTCCCTTCTAACTTGGCATCAACATGCTGAAGCAGTGTCGCCATATTCACATTCGCGTCTTTCAGTTCAGGTAATACCTCACGTAGGTCAATCTGGTCACCCTCGGCTAAGTTGAAGTCAGTGATCGTATCTTCGACACCATCCTCAATGTTCAGCCAAACAAACGAGTCCATACCATCACCACCGGTCAAGATATCCGAACCACCGCCGCCAATGAGCGTATCGTTGCCATCACCGCCGATAAGGGTGTCATCACCTGCTCCGCCTTCAAGACGGTCATTACCTGAGCCCGCAGTTAGATCTGTTGCATTAGCCCCAGCCAGTAACTGCACATCATCGGTCTCACTAGCCAAATTTATATCGACCGCATTCGACACAATGTTCACATTTAGGTCTATTGCCGAAGATGTGGCTGTATCGTTGTTATCTAGCTCTTCAGAAACCGCCTCAACTTTAAGCGTGTAGCTACCAGGTGTTTGAGAAAGCCCAACCATCTGCAAACTTTCAATTGCATCAGCGGTCGCCATCCATACTCCACCACCGAGGTCCGTTACGGAGCCAACGTCACTGGTGATTTGAGCGCCCGCAGGCACATCACTGATGTGCAACGTTAGCTCTTCTGTAACGTCTGTTAGAGCTGCGATAACGCCAACCAAAGGAACACCACTATTGCTCACCGACTGGCTCGCAGTGATATTTCTTACGTAGTTAGACGCCGGATCAATCGTTAGGCTTGGCGCGTTCGCTACTGGAGTCACCGCAATGTTATAAACAACAGGTGCAGTTTCAATGACGATACCAGAAGGATTACCGCTGTCTTTGGCGGTGACCTCTAAGCCAATGTTGTTGGTTGGAGCCAAGCTTGTATCAAGGTAAACACCACTCGGGCTGGTCGGTGTGTCAATCAAGTTATTCAGATCGCTCAGCGTCCCTACTAACGTCACCGAACCACTATGATCACCATTAACGGTCACACTAGTACCAGCAGGTAGTGATACTGAAAGCGTTCCGTAATCAACGGTCAGCGTTACTGTCATCAAGTCATTAGCAAAGCTATCGACATAATCAGGGTCACTGACATTAATACCACTAAGCAGTTGTCCTGCATCTTCATCAACCAGCGTAGTGACACTGTCACCATTAACAACAGGAGTATCGTTCATACCTTGCACCACGGCAGTAATTTCAGCGGTATCTGTTAGGAAGTCATCCACGCCATTGGTTGTGCCATCATCGATAATGGAGTAATTGAATTTAACATCGCCGTTAAAATCGTTGTCAGCGACAAATAGCCAGAATGGACCGGTAATCTCTGCGTTATCAGCGCCACCAGCATTTTCAAAACGCGTTAACTGCCCTTGTCCTTGAGTCAGGGTGACACCTGTTACCGTGAGGTTGTGGTTTTCAGGGTCAGAACTTACTGTAATTAAATCGCCTTCAACAATGACTATCTGACCATCCTCAGCTATCGAGCCTAAATCAACGTCTGTCGCGATAGGCGCGTCGTTTAATTCCGTCACCTTAATCGTGAAAGTCGTCTTATTAGTCTGTGCAGTGTTCGGATCAGCTGGAACGATAAGACCATTGTTACCGCCGTCATCGAGCGTTGCGTTGATTGTCACCAACCCATTCTGGTTGAGGTAGTTCTGGTCAGGTTCCGGCTTGAAGGTCACCGCACCATTAGCCAACGCCGTATTGATATCAGCTTCTTTACCCGTGATGACCAGTGAACCGTCAGGTTGCAAGGCAAACGTCACATCTGGAGAGCTTGTAAACTCAAAGACGCCCTTTACTCCTGGCTGTGTTTGGTCAATCTCCAACGTCACCGTATACGGTGCATCTGGGTTTTCAAAGCTTGCGTCTACGTCGTAGATACTGAAATTATTAATCGCCACACCAGCTGAATCTTCTTGCGTTTCAATATTGGTAACGTTGACGAACGTTGGTTGATCGTTGATAGGATCAATCACTAAATCAACATCGAAGCTGGTTGGAGTACCCAGGTATTCGGTGTTGTCAGCATCAGTGTCCACAGAGCGAACCGAGATTTGCAATGGACCTGTAATACCCAACGCATTAGCTGTATCGCTATTGTGTTGACCAGAGTTGAATACGATCTTATCAAGCAACTGAGCAGGCACATCCAGCGTCCAAATCTGTGTCACCGGATCGTAGCTCGCCAAAGTCGTGCCGTCTGGATAGTAGATAGAGGCATCTTGAGGTACCCCAGCCACCTCAACACGAAGTGTCTCTGGCGCATTTTCGGTATACGTGCCGCTGCCTGTTGCAGATAGCTCTTTATCCAAAATAGTCGCGTTGATTTCGATATCAATGTTTTGGCCTTCATTGCCAGTAACAGAATCGGTTGGGTTGGTATCAACATCATCACCCACCGGCACCACATGCAGCTTAAAGCTTGGTAGGTTCGAAGCTGCAGTAGGCACGCCTAACAAGGATTCTTGAGTAAAGACAGCAACGCCCAATTCAGCCGTACCACTGAAGTTTTTAGGCGGTAGGATCGAAATCTCACTCAAATCAAATGACAACCCTGATGCTTGAGGAAGTTGAACACTCCACTCTCCACCACCATTGTTCTTCACTATATATGCAGAACCCGGATCTGCACTCATTAAGAAGCCATCAGGTACACCAGTGAACTTAATCGAAACGAACTGCTCTGAGCCGTCCAGATCAGTGATCGCAATGGAGACAGGGCCTGTTCCCGATAGAGAAATAGCTTGATCTTCATTGCCCGTGATCTCAATGACATCAGGATCACTACCCGGCCCTGTTACAAGCACATCATCAACCACAGGGACAACTTCAAAGTTAACACTGATGTTGAACGTATCAGTATCAGTTTCCATACCAACTGAAGACGAGGCGTCATTGTGAGCAGCGGTATCGGTTATCGTACCGCTGACATTAACTTGTACTTGGTTAATGTCGTTACCTGTTGGGGAATTTGGAGCAGGACGGAACAATACATTGTCCAGAGCACCGGCATTAATTTCCGCTTCATTGAAGGTCACGGACGTGCCAAGCGATACACCCGCGCTTGTGTAAAACGCACCGACACTTGTGTCATCCAAAGTCAGCGTAATAGACGTGAATTTTTCGTCACCACCCTCAACCCCACTGACTTGGTCAGTAATGTTTGTGCTGAAATCAAGCTGAATGTAAGTATCTTCGTAACCCACCGGGTCTTGTCCCGGTTGACCATCAGTATCGACAGGATTAAATGAATCATCGAGCGAACCAACAATCGTAACATCAATGTCTGGATTACCTTCAACGTCAGGAGCAACTTTAATAACGACATCGGTCACCAAGGTTTTCTCATCACCAGACAGTGTATCTTTGGTTACTATTGTGATTGGCAATCTGAAATCACCTGAGTAGTCCGCAGGTAGGTTAAGTAGCAAGCCTGAAAAATCCGTTGGAACGCCCTGATCGACGGTTGTTTCAAATACATACTTCCCGTTTACGAAGTCAACATCACTGCCTCCTTCTAAACTGATTGGGAAAGTTACTCCTGGAGGGATGGTCACAGAGTCATCAATAATGATAGTCACTTGGTCTGTTGAAGCGTCTTCACCAGAGAAGGTGATCAGACTATTTAGTGCAGTTCCCAAGTCTAACTGTGTATCCTCTACAGCATCGACAACGCTATCTGGTATCATCGTAATATCTGCAGCCACCTCGTTCCCGCCAACAAGCACTTCTGGGAATGACAAATTCACTTCACCTTCCCTTTGAACCACAACTGATGACTCAGTTTCAGCGCCATCACCTCGATCAATCACGGTACTATAGATGGTCATCTTGATGTCATTGAAAACGCCTGGAAGGCCAGAAACTGGCGGAAACGCCAGGCCGTTTGGTGCACTAATACTAAACAGGTCTTCATTGGTTACCACCCAACGACCATTGCCTTGATAAGCGACACCCATTACAAGTAACTGATTGAGGACAGCATCTGATAACGCCGAGTCGTCCACATTAGTCAGTTGAATAACTAGCTGGTCAACCTCTTCGATAGCAGACGAAGCATCAGTTTCTTGGTATCGAATAACAAACTCATCCGTAACCGATGTGTTATCACTGTTGGTTGTGAATTTAAGAACACCAGTTAGAGCATCCGCGACCACTGTACTCAAGTCCGTAAGACCCGAGACTTCATCGACCACCAGTTTGTTGCTCGCATCTTCAGGCTCAACCACTGGTCGCACACGAACCTCAATCGAACCCGTGATTGTTGCTGTCGCAATATGTTGAACAGGGTTAGTTGCATCAACATATTCGTGATCGCGCTCTTCAATCATGACAACCGTATTAAGCGTAAAGTCGGTACTCGAATCTTGTTCCGGTGTGATCTGAATAAAATTATTGTTCAGTGCTATCTGAGTGAACGCTTCTGGAGTCTGCCCAGTCTTAGGTGTAATGGTTAGCGTTCCGGCCACGGCATCGTAGTTCCAAATCACATCACCGTTTACAACCACACTTGCAACACCACTTGGAATACTACTGATGACGATTGAAGTGAAGTGCTCATCACCGTCAATGTAATCAGTGCCCTCTGGGTGCCAATCAATGTTGATCGCCGTATCTTCGTCCCCACGAGTTACCGTGTTGTAGGTTGCTGAGGTATCAATCCTAGGCTCAACTAATACGCGAATTTCCTGATCAAAAGAAAGCGTATGGCCATCATTCTCAGTCACGACCAATTTACCTTGGATGTGGATGTTCTCCGTCGACGAATCAACAGGTCTAATACGGATACCTGAAGTTTTCCCCGCTTCAGTGATGTTCGCTTCGTAGATAGGTTTAGATAGATCAGGTCTCCCACCCGGTCCCGTTTCGTAACCAACAAAGTTCAAGTCAATCGCGGTACCATCGCCATCTTCTAGAATAACGCCGTCAGGGATACCTGAAAGAATAACCGTTATCGACTCTGAGCCATCGTCCGGTGATGGTGTAGTGCCGCTATCTGGTCTTCTCTCGCCCGACAATACAGTGAAATCGAACTCAGCAAAGCTATCGCCATTTTGACTCTCTTGAATTGTGGTTTGAACACCTGATGTTGTACCATCGGTGATCGCAGTCCAAGCCGTACCGTTTGTAGCGCTATAAGGAATATCGGCAACACCTTTAACCTCAACGTTTACCGTTTTAGTTCCTAAGATTTCTTCATCGACCTGAGGCCCTGAAGACAGGTTAGCGGTATCTTTGACAACACCGGTAACCTCAAACTTGAAATCAATATTGCTATGTTTAGCCGGAACGATCTCTACATTGGCTAAATCGGAATACGCGACTTCCTGATAATCGACACCGTTGATTGTGATTGTAGGAACTGGAGTAGTGGTTCCGAGGAAATAAAGCACCGCACCTTCGGTTATATTGCTGATGCGAACAAACAACTCTTCGGAGCCATCAGTGTCCACCGAGGCATTCATGGTGATCACTTCATCCAAGGTGAAGGCATCTTTGTTCTCCAGAGGACCTAGGTATTCTGGATCATCAATATTGTCTTCATTAATACGAATCCGGTTAACGCTGAACCAGCCAGGGTCCGCATCGGCTGTCACATCAATGATAATATTTTGCTCTACAGAGCGAGCGGTTGTCTTATCCTTTGCCCCTCCGTTGGCTGCGTCATCGTATGGATTGAGCGTCTCTTCGGTAATTGCGGTTGCTTTGAACTCAATTTGCCCAGAAAAGTTATCCATTGGATTAACCACGGTGCTATTGATATCTGCGGCAGCAATCGTGTAGACACCATTGACCGGCGTTAACACATTGCCATTTTGATCCAACAGCTCAAAATTCCCATCCCCCTGAATCGCTTCAAGCTCATAGGTAATCGTCTCAGTATTACTGTTATCTTGCGACTCTGCATTCAGCTGAAGCGTCAAATTGTCTTCATCCTCATTCAGTTGATATAGATACGTACTATTCACATCATCCCAAGTGGCAATATCCGCTACCGCTTCAATCTCAATTCTAAAGTTTGAATTTACTTTATGGTCAAGCGTACCGTTGTTATGAATTTCGAGCTCGTAGTTGATTAGCACACCATTGTCATTTGAACCGTAGTTTTGGTCTGGAACAAAGAACAAGTTATCGATTGTCGCGATGATGTCTAATGGTTGGTTCGTACTTGGAGCAAAGCTCTGCTGCATTTGAGGCGGACCAAACAAGAAATCACCGTTTGGTTCAGCGACTAACTTGTGATACTCCACGCCATCAAAGTAATAGAACGTCCCTCTGTGATTACCACTTTGAATCGTCAGTTGCCCGATAGTCTCGTTGTTATCTTGGTCCTTTAAGTTAACCTGCAGCGCAATTTGTGCTGGTGCATCAGGTAAACCGCTTTGATTATCTTGAATATTCTCTAGGCTTGGAGCATCACTCGTTGCGAAAGCTATTGTCGAATCTCTACCCGCATCCTCAAAGGTAGTCACCTTGAGCAATACTGCTGATGACTCTTCATCGGTGATCGTGATGTTCAAAGGCGTTGATGACATATCCAAATCACCGTCTGTCGCAATCACGTTGATCGAGAAGTCGATGGTGTCTCCATCAAGATAATTGGTCGCTCTAAACTCCACCTCACCATTGGAATTTATGCGCAGTCTACCAAGCTCACGAGTATCTATACCGCCACTACCGTCATCGGTTTGTTCATACACTCGTACCTGCTGGACACCACTGTTTAAATCAAAGCTACTGCTGTATGACCCATTGTTTCCTGTTCGGAACACGATGTCGGCGCCATTGCTGGTAATGCCCTCTATGCGAGTCAGCGCTGCATCATCCGCACCCACATCCGTCGCATTGGCAAACATGTTAACTTTGGAGTTGCCATAACCTTGACCCTCAACTCGCGTGATCGATTGAGTGGTCACCAATGGAACATCATCAGTTACCGTAATAGTCAGGTCGATCGCGTTCGATTTGTCTTGGTCAAAATCTTCAGCTACGACAGAGAAATCAAGCTCTATGGTGTTTTCATTCGCGCCATCAGGGTGCTTAAGTGGTTTAAACAGCTCAAATTGATAGCTGTTGTTTGAGGTATCAAAAATGATTTCAAACACAGGCTGATTGCTGGTTACCGTCTGTGCAACATAAGTGAAGGTTGTACCGCTTTGTGAAACAGGCAGCCACTCTAGACTTTCTCCATCAGAAGTTAAGCCTGCAATCACTAAGTTTTCATCAACCAATTCGTACTTAACAACACCATCAGCACCCTCATCAACGGTGAATAGTCCGTTAATAATGGTATCTTCGGATTGATCCGAACCAATCCCAGCAAGATCATCTTCACCAACCACCGTCTCACCTGTTGGCGCACTCATCACTGGCACATCATCGAGCACTTCGATCGGCAATACATACTGATTAGAGTCATCACCGTCACCATCAACTGCAACGACATCAAATGGAATCGTTAAGGTATTGGAATTCGGGCTTGTTGGATGGTTTAGAGGACCTAGCAACGTAAATGTATAAGAGCCGTCATTCGCTAGTGCGAGCGTGAAGATAGGAGTTCCGCTTGTCGTCGTACCTTGATAGGTCGTTGTATTCGCAGCCCCTGTGACTTCTGTAATAGAAATCGCTTCGGTTCCAGAGGTCAATGTAGCTTCAAGCGCAGATATATTACGCAGTTCGTAAACCTCTACTTGGTCAGCACCTTCTGTGGTAACAAATGCGCCTGTTGCTTGAGAAACCACAGATCCAAGATCATCTTCATCAACCACAAATGTGCTAGTCACTGTCGTGTCAGTAATGACAGGCACATCATCGGTGATCTTAACAGTCAAAAGTTTCATCACAGAATCTGTATTGTCTTGGTCGACCGCGATCACTGGCAGAGTAAATACTTGATCGTTGTTGCCTTGCACAGGCAGGTGATCGAGCTCTTCCAACAAAGTGAATGTGTATTCGCCTAGCACCAGACTACTAAAAGTGATGGTAAAGATATCAGTTTGAACACCTCCACTTTCAACGAAGCCAACATAGGTTCCGCTGTTGGCTGGATCTTCTTTGAGCTGAACCACTGAGCCATCCGATTTCAAAACCCCCGAAGTATTGAACTGAGCAGGGTCAATTCTGAAATGACTAACATCATCACTACCTTCGGTATAGGTAATCACTTGAGTCATCGATACTGGATTGCCCGTTGGCGCAGAACCATCAGCCAGATCGACTTCAGAAAGACTCACGCTAGGGATGACTTTGATGATTGGTAGATTACCATCGGTAATGGTTAGTGTTACTGTCGAAGTCACCACATCACTATCAGAGTCACTTGAACTGACCACTATCGACTTAACAATATCCCCGCCCGAGTGATTAAGATCGCGGTTTGGTTCAAAGCGCACATCGCCTTGAAGCGTGATATAGAGCGAGCCTTCAGCAACGACAAACTTTTGCTCACCCGTATCACTCTGGTCAAGCGTAAACACTGTGCCAGTGTCGTAATTGATTTGGGTAATCGTCGTGCCATCAGCCCCTTTTTGATCAAGAATATTGACGGTCGTTGTTTGTTGTCGGCGTGCCTGTGGCTAAGTCAGCCACTGTTGGCTCTTCAATGCTGAGAGCACCATCCACCATGACTTGAATATCATCGGTAATCGTTACAGCCAAAGGCGACATCAGAGAGTCATCGCCATCACTATCGACCGCATACACAGGCAAGTTGAATGTTAGGTCGTTATTACCTTGAATTGGTGTATGGTCAATCGCTTCTAAAAGCGTGAAGGTGTATTCACCTAACGTCGTACTGCTAAATACAAGTGTGAAGACCGTCGTTTCTACATTTGAAATGTCCGTAGTGAATCCGATGTAGTTACCCGAACCCGTTGGTTCTTCTCGGATCTCAACCTCTAGGCCATCAGACTTCAGAATACCGCCAGTATTAAACTCACTCGGCTCTAAGCGGAATGTTACAACATCATCACTTTGGTTGGTAAAAGTGATGGTTTCTGTTTGGCTAACCGCACTGCCACTTGGTGACGAACCATCAGCCAGATCCGCTTCTTCAAGTGCAACACTCGGCACCGCATCGATAGTCGGGTTGTCGCCATCAGTTATGGTCAGAGTAACGGTCGCAGTCACCGGATCGTTATCAAAGCCATTGGATGTCACGACTATCGACTTAACAATGTCTTCGCTCGCGGAATGGTCTAGGTTACGGTTGGGCTCAAAGCGCATCTCACCTTGAAGGGTGATGTACAACTCACCTTCTGTGAAACTGAATTGCTGCTCGCCTGCGATGCTCTGATCCAACGTCTTAACGATGCCACCAAAAGAAAACTCAGTAACCGTTGCACGATCAGCACTTTGGTTTGGCATTACATCAATGATATTGGTTGTTACCGTATCATCAGCCAGATTTGGCTCAACGATATCTAACGTACCGTCTTGCATGATTTGAACATCATCGCCGATGGTTACATTTAGTTGAGACACCAAAGAGTCATCGCCATCACTGTCGACCGCATAGACCGGAAGATCAAAGCTCAGTTCATTGTTTGCTAGACCATCTGTATGGTCTAACGCTTCCAATAAAGTAAAGGTGTATTCACCAAGAGTCGTGGTCGAGAAGCTAACCGTGAATACTGGAATTTCAGTATTTGAGCCATCAGTAATGAAGCCGATATAAGTGCCCGGATTCGCTGAATCTTCTTTTATCTCGACTGCAAAACCATTCGATTTCAGTGCGCCACCAACATTGAATTCGGTAGGTTCAATACGGAAACGGGTCACATCATCACTTTGATTAGTAAAAGTGATCGTCTCAGTTTGACTTACAGCACCGCTACTTGGCGCTGAGCCATCAGCAAGATTGGTTTCAGACAGAGTAACACTTGGCACCGTATCAATGGTCGGGATATCACCATCGGTAATCGTCAGGGTGACTGTCGAGGTCACTGTGTCCTTATCGAAGTCGCTTGAGGTGACCTCGATCTGTTTAACGATATCTCCACCAGTATGATCGAGATTACGGTTCGGCTCGAAGCGAACGTCACCTTGAATAGTGATATACAGTGAGCCTTCAGCAACAATGAACTTCTGATCGCCAGTATTATTCTGGTCAAGCGTTAATACAGCACCGCCATCATAAGTAAATTGCGTGATGGTCGCGCCGTCTGCTCCTTCTTGATCAAATACATTAACGGTAGTTATCGTAGGTGTACCAGCCGCCAAATCAACAACTCTTGGCTCGACAATATTTAGAGCTCCATCTTGCATGATTTGGATATCATCACCGATGGTCACATTCAACTGTGACACCAATGAATCATCGCCGTCGGTGTCTACCACATAAACAGGGAGATCAAAGCTAAGATCGTTGTTCGCTAAACCATCCACATGGTCTAATGCTTCCAACAACGTGAAAGTGTATTGGCCGAGGGTAGTACTAGAGAAACTGATCGTGAACACGTTAGTTTCAACGTTCGAACCACCCGTCACAAAACCGATGTAACCACCTGGTGTGCTTGGGTCTGCTTTTAGCTCAACCAACAGCCCATTTGATTTGAGCGCCCCACCAACATTGAATTCTGTCGGTTCAATACGGAAACTCGCCACATCATCACTTTGATTCGTAAAGGTAATCGTCTCTGTTTGACTTACTGCGGCACCGCTTGGCGTAGAACCATCACTCAAATTAGTTTCAGATAAAGTAACACTCGGTACATTGTCGATCGTTGGAATGTCACCATCGGTAATAGTCAAAGTGACTGTAGAAGTAACAACATCACTATCTGAGTCGCTTGAAGTCACGACTATCGACTTAACAATGTCTCCACTTGTGTGGTCGAGGTTACGATTTGGTTCAAAGCGCACATCACCTTGCAGCGTGACATAAAGCGAACCTTCAGCAACCACAAATTTCTGCTCTCCTTTATTGCTCTGGTCAAGCGTAAACACTGTGCCGTTGTCATAATTGATTTGGGTGATGGTCGTGCCGTCTGCCCCCTCTTCATCAAGAACATTCACAGTCGTGGTTGTCGGCGTACCCGCTGCTAAATCAGCGACAGTCGGCTCTTCAATCGTAAACGTGCCATCTACAATGACTTGGATATCATCGGTGATCGTCACAGCAAGTGGCGACATTAGAGAATCATCGCCATCGCTATCAACCGCGTACACTGGCAAGTTAAAGGTTAGGTCGTTATTACCTTGAATTGATGTATGATCAATCGCTTGTATAAGCGTGAAGGTGTATTCACCTAAAGTCGTGCTGCTGAATGCAAGTGTGAAGACTGTGGTCTCGACATTTGAAGTGTCCGTGGTGAAGCCGATGTAGTTACCCGAACCCGCGGGCTCTTCTCGAATCTCAATCACCAAGCCATCAGATTTCAAAGTACCGCCAGTATTAAACTCACTCGGCTCCAAACGGAATTTTTCAACATCATCACTTTGGTTGGTAAAAGTGATGGTTTCTGTTTGGCTAACCGCACTGCCACTTGGTGATGAGCCATCAGCGAGATCCGCTTCTTTAAGTGATACGCTCGGTACCGCATCGATAGTCGGGTTATCGCCATCGGTAATGGTCAGAGTAACCGTTGACGTTACTGGATCTTTATCGAAATCACTTGAGGTGAACTCTATCAACTTCACGATGTCTTCACTCAAGGAGTGGTCTAGGTTACGGTTTGGTTCAAATCGCACCTCACCTTGCAGCGTAATAAACAGCTCCCCCTCTGTGAAGCTGAATTGCTGCTCACCCGTGTCATTTTGATCAAGCGTTCTAAGTTGGCCGTCATAGGTGAACTGAGTAATCGTCGCACCATCAGCACTTTGGTTTGGCATCACATCAATGGTGTTAGTGGTCACCGTGCCATCAGCTAGATTAGGCTTAACAATATCTAATGTGCCATCTTGCATGATTTGAACATCATCCCCGATGGTTACATTCAGTTGGGACACAACAGAATCATCGCCATCGCTGTCTACCGCATACACCGGAAGATCAAAGCTCAGATCATTGTTCGCGAGGCCATCTGCATGGTCCAACGCTTCTAATAGGGTAAAGGTGTATTCACCAAGCGTGGTGGACGAGAAGCTAATCTTAAACACTGGAATTTCAGTGTTTGAACCATCAGTAATGAAACCGATGTAAGTACCTGGATTTGCCGATTCTTCTTTTATCCCGACCACAAAACCATTCGATTTCAGAGCGCCGCCGACATTGAACTCAGTAGGCTCAATGCGGAAATTCGCTACATCATCACTACCAGCGGTAAAGGTGATCGTATTGGTTGCGCTTACTGCACTTTCACTTGGTGCAGAGCCATCAGCTAGATTGGTTTCAGATAAAGTAACAGGTGGAATCAGATTGATTGCCGGTTTTTGACCGTCGGTAATACTTAATTCAAGCGTTGATGTATCAGTGTCACCATCACCATCTTCTGCTAAGAATGAAAACTGTTTGATGATCGTTTCGCTACTTGAGTGGTCGATATCACGAGCAACCTCAAAACTGAAATCACCGTTAAGCGAGATAGTGACCACGCCCTCAGTGAAACTGAAGGTTTGAGGAGCATCAGGCAGTAAGCTTTGCTCTAATGAATAATCAACACCATCGTAGTTGAATGATTGAATTGTCGAACCATCCGCACCTTCGAAATTGAACAGGTTATACGAGACAACAGTATCGCCAGCTAAAGTTGGTTCAGTAACAGATTCAACCTTATCAACCAGTTCAACGACATCATCTTTAACGTTGATCAGAATCTGCGCAGCTTCTGGAGTACTTGAACCACTAGATAACGCCGATCTATCGCCATCGGCATCTACTGCATAGATAGGCAGTGCAAAGGTTAAAAGTGCGTCTTCAGCACCTTGATGCGACAATTCTTCATAGAGGTTAAATTCATAGTTACCCAAAGATGGGCTATCAATTTTTACATCAAAAACCGTAATTCTTGCGCCATTAACCTCGACATAGCCTTCGTACGTTCGCACACCATTGGTTTCATCAACCAGTTCGAGTAACACAACCTCACCGTTAGATATCAGTGTGCCGGCGGTATTAAACTCTGCAGGTTCAAGTTCATGATGATCGATAATGTCACTATCAAAAATTTCTGAAGCGACACTACCACTTCCTGAGACCGTTGCCGTTCCCTCTTGAGAACCGCCAACAATACCAGCTTCATCAACATCAATACTGTCGACGTTGGTAATGACTGGTTTATCGCCATCAGAAATAGCGAGGTTGATGGTATTGGTTACGACATCTTGGTCAAAATCGGTAACCGTGATTGGCAAAGAGAAAGAAAGCGAATCAGTGCCGACTTGCTCTATTGGTCTCAATTGCTCAAATCGATAGGTACCGTCAGTATCTAAGCTAACGTTTAAAATAACATCGCTGCTACCTTGGATTGACAGTGTGATGGTACTTCCATCAGCAGACAAAGATGCAACGGTCGCCTGATTGTCACTGAGCACAACATCAAATTGAGCAAGTGCGCTTGAGTCAAAAACAGCTGACTGTAGATTATCACTACCAATATTTGAAAAGGTGCCTTCAATTGCAGCACTGCTTGTTTCAACGTTATCGATAGACACGCTTTCGGCAGACGGTTCTACCCCATCAAGGACGGTTACTTGCGCATTAATTGATGTGATGAGCTCATTACCTGCGGTGTCTTGGCCTTGTATGTCAAAGGCGATGTTAATTTGGTCACCCGTAAAGGAAACCTGTCCGCCACCAATCGACGGAACATGATCTATCGGCTGAGAAATGGTTGTGGTCAGCGATAATTCAATGTCATTTCCAACACTTACTGCTTCAATATCGATGCGCAGCACTTTATCTGTACCTTGAACACCAATAATCGAATTAGAGGCTGAATCATACGTAAAAGTAACCGGTTGGCCACTAGAGGTAATGTCGCTGTTGAGTTCACTAAGGAGCGAGGCGAGAGAAAGTGTTTCTGGAGCAAACGAATCTGGGTCAAGCGCTAAACTACCCGCAACAACGGTATCTGTAACTGTCACCGATTGAGGGTAAGTGTTGCCGGAAATGGAACCTTCAGTCAGTGTTTCAACGATGGATTGACCACCCGATGAGAGCGTGAACGATCTAAGCTCTTCCCTATCTTCATCAACAGATTGCTCTTCTATGCCTGAAGTTTCAAAGAAGGTCGAAGGACGAGTTTCTGTATAGTTGTAATCAATGGTGACAAAGCCCGCATTTGCAGAACCTAGAGCGCCACCAGCTGCGGTCGCTTCTAAAATTTGAGTTGGATCGGCACCACCTAAAATGGCTTCTTGAATCGCCGCAAGATCATCATCAGTGAATGAATCATCAGCTGCTTGCGCCAAATCGATATTCACCTCTCCGGCGATAGGCGCATCTGCCCAAGCCAAGTCTTGATCGACACACCCAACACAATTGCCCTCAACCTCAACAGGGCCGCTAGGCAAACCTATTAGGAGTTCAGCATCATGCGCGGTAATAACAATCTCATTTTCACGGATGATATCGCCAACCGAAACTTTTCTGGCACTGCCGTCAGGCTTAACTACAACCACATCTCCACTGGTAGCTTCGACTACCACAGTCTGACGCGAAACTTCGATATCCATACATCCCCCGATGTCACAAACCGCTTCTAAAGAGCGGTGAACATTGTTTGTAAAAGCAACCTCAGATTTTCAGTAACTTATATCTCGCTCTTCGGAACACATTCAAACGGTTCATCGAAGAGGTACAAAAAGAGAATAAATTTCACCTGTTTTTTTATAGTTTACTTACCTTTAAGCCTAGTCTTCCCCATATAAAATGCCATATCTCCGTGAGTAGAACTCTTCTCGCAAACCTGTCATTTCTTTCTTAATACCCGCTTTTCCGTTGTTGGTTCCACTTAACCAAATTGCCAGTTCATTGCACAAAAAATAAACTTTTCCCGTCCATATCTTGTATTCGGTCCTAACTTCTTGTAATTTAAACTGACCAACCAATCGGTCAGCATTCTAATGTAGGGGATGCTATGAGCCATAATCTAGACCTTGAACCAAACACGTCGAGCACCAACATCATGGATCAAATATTCAACCGACAACAAGATCACTACCGGAACAACGTTAATCCAACACTTGAACAGAGACGAAATGATCTCTCAGTCTTGAAAAAACTATTAATGCGCTACCAAGAGCAGTTAATTGAAGCGGTATCAGAAGATTATGGCCATCGAGCAAAGCACGACAGCTTAATTGCTGACATCACCCCCTCCCTACACCAGATCAATTACAGTGATAAAAATCTTAAGAAGTGGTTGAAGCCTTCACGTCGTAAAACCGGCTTGATGCTAACACCAGCCAAAATTACTGTGCATTATCAGCCAGTAGGTGTGGTTGGCATCATCGTGCCTTGGAACTTCCCAGTAATGCTCTCTTTGGGCCCTCTCATCACAGCATTGGCTGCAGGTAACACTGCGATGCTCAAGATGTCTGAGTTTACCCCTGCAACAAACCGTATTTTGAAAGCAATGTTGGCCGAAGGTTTCAGTGAAGAGCAAGTCGCAGTCATCGAAGGTGAAGCCGACGTGTCTGCTAAGTTTAGCCAGCTGCCGTTTGACCATATCCTATTCACAGGCTCAACCTCTGTTGGTAAACACGTAATGAAAGCCGCAGCCGCTAACCTAACGCCAGTGACACTTGAACTTGGCGGTAAGTCTCCAACCATCATCGCACCAGATTTCGATGTCGCAGACGCGGTTGAACGTATCCTGTTTGCCAAGAGCTTAAACGCGGGGCAAATCTGTGTAGCACCCGATTACATCTTGCTGCCACGAGACAAGGTCGATGTATTTATCACCGCTTACAAGCGATACTTCAAGAAGCTCTATAAAACGGGAATTGAGAGTAAAGACTTAACCTCAGTGGTTAACATGCGCCAGTACAACCGATTAAAAGGTGTAGTTGAAGATGCGAAGTCAAAAGGTGCTGTGATACATACCGTTACCGAGCAGGCACAAGACGACGTGAACCACAGAATGACACCGCACCTTCTCACCGAAGTGAATGATGACATGGTGGCAATGCAAGAAGAGTTGTTTGGCCCTGTGCTACCTATCGTGTCTTATGATTCAATTGAAGAAGCGATAAGCTACATCACCACCAGAGAACGTCCACTTGCCCTGTACCTAATGAGTCACGATAAGAGAACCCAAAACAGATTCCTATCGGATACACACTCAGGCGGTGTTTGTATCAATGACTCTTTGGTGCATGTGGCAGCGGAAGACGCACCGTTTGGTGGTATTGGCCCTTCAGGCATGGGACACTACCACGGCATTGAAGGCTTCAAGACCTTTAGCCATGCAAAAACCGTGTTGACTCGAGGCAAAATCAACTTCACTAAGTTGATGCACCCTCCATACAACAACCCAATCAAGAAAATGATGTTCAAAGTACTGAATCGATGATTACAAAAAGGCAAAAAATCCTAGATGCTGCGCTCCTACTCTTCTCCCAACAAGGGTTAGAGGGCACATCTACAGGGCAAATAGCGAAGACCGCTGGTGTAGCAAAAGCGACACTGTTTCATCACTTTGAGAACAAATCTCTACTGATTGATGAGCTGTTTCGTGAATTGAAAGTAGAGCTATTTTCTACTCTGACTCAACATACAGAAATCGCTGAACAAAATCGCTATCAAGCCTTTAAATTCATGTGGATGACCGGAATTGAGTGGGCATTGGAAAACCCAGTCGCCATGAAGTTTTTCACCAATGTGCATTTTGACCCAACGACCCAAACTCGCGAAGTCATTGTCTCGCAGATGTTTGCGTCACTCGACGACATCATTTTGAAAGGACAGCAAGCCGAAGAATTGATGGTGTTAGACATTAATCTCGTTAGACACTTCATCCATAGCCACTTTTTGATCTGTGCGAACTGGCTTGTTGACCAACAAGAGCCGCAGCCTGAACAATCGGAAAAGTACATCAACGACAGTTTTGATATGTGCTGGCGTGCTATTGGTGGTCAAGCTCAGTCGTCCTGTTAGCTAGATTACCAGCAAGCTATAAGCTAAATACCCTGCCATTAAGTAGCGCCAGATTTCATCGAATCAATAAAAGCGTCTCATTGGCGCTTTTATTATTTGGGTACGTTTTAATCACTTCACCCTGTTGACTTTTTAAGCCCATACTCAGTACCATTGCACCATCATTTCAAAAGAGAATAACGCCATAATGAAGTACTAACATCCTGACATCCGATTTATTTTTTTAAAATCATTTGGACACTCGGGGTTAGTGGGCGTTACTTCGTCATCTATTTTCGCGATAAATTAAGCTCTAAAAGATCCGCCGATTAACGGCCTGTATCTTCCAGAGCGCACCTAAAAGATAGAAACCATCTCAATACCGCTTTCTCTCTTTCATTGGTCATCTATCTCAGTAACGCCTATGGCGATCTGTCGTTAGCATCCAGCAGGATCTTGTACAGAAAAACGCCTCGCCCCTTTTACTCGTTTATACGTAAAGGGAGGTATTTTCTGCCTACTATTTTAGCCAATAATCTCTCATTCCAGCTCGATACTGGTGAGTGGCTATTTAAAGACATCACCTTCAATTTGAACTCGCGACTGACTGGCTTAGTTGGAAGAAACGGAGTCGGAAAATCGTTGTTACTTTCATTGCTCACTGGGCAAGCGCAGCCGACATCTGGGAGTGTGTCTAGACAAGGCTCGATTGGTTTCTACTCACAGTTGCCTTCAGAACTTTTGGATAGCACGATCAGCATTGCTGATTCTTTAGGTATAACAAATAAACTCAATGCCTTGCGAGCTATCGAAAAAGGCAGCTGCGATCTTCAACATTTTGACACCGTTGGTGACGATTGGGATTTGTAAGAAAACACTCAGAGGCTGTTGGCCAATCTAAAAATCATCAGCGAGTTGGCCACGCCATGCCACACATTAAGCGGTGGGCAGCTTGCCCTTTTACAGCTTCATCAACTGTTTACTTCAGACCACAACATACTGATTCTCGATGAGCCGTCGAATCATTTAGACAGTGATGGGCGCAGCTGGTTGATAGAACAGTGCCAACAATTTGAAGGCAAAATACTGATGGTTAGCCATGACCGAAGCCTGTTGAGACACATGGAAGGTATCTACAATCTCAACAGTTTGGGGTTACGTTTCTATAAAGGAAACTACGATGACTACTTCAAACAAATGTCGAATCAGTCCGATGCACTAGATAAACAGATCGCTCATCATCAATCAGAAAAGAGACGACTTGAACGCCAAGCTCAAGCCAATAGAGAAAAAGCGCAACAGCGAGAGGCGCAAGGAAACCGACTGCGAAAATCAGGCAGCCAGCCCAAGATCTTAATGGATGCGATGAAAGATAAAGCCGGACGAACACAAGCAGCATCAGCTACTAGCCAAAATAACTTAAAGGAGCAAAATCAAGATAAGCTTCAATCTCTTAAAGAACAAAAAGGGCAACTGAAACCGCAGGCCTTGTATCTACAACAGAGTAATAGCAAGAAAAAGAACGCGCTGTTAACGATTGAAGATTGCCGACTTGAATATGGGTCTGGTACTGCTATCAATTTTTCTCTATCACAAGGTGAACGCTGTTATCTAAGCGGCGCAAACGGCTGTGGTAAATCGACACTGTTGAAAGCGATTCACAGCGAGGACTCGCACTACACCGGTACCATCAAACGCTTAGGATCCACGGTATACCTTGACCAACACTTTGGTTTATTAGATACCCATAACACCATGTTCGATAGCCTCATGACACATAGTGACGGGCTCACAGAGAGTGATGCTCGCATATTGTTGGCAGGCATCGGCTTTAGGCGTGATTCTGTGTACCGCAAAATCGCTCACCTAAGTGGCGGAGAGAAAATGAAACTGGCGATGTTGATTGTCAGCCATAAGCACGACTCCCCATTACTGCTGCTTGATGAGCCAGATAATCATTTAGATATCGACTCAAAGCAGATACTAGCGTCAGCTTTGCGTGAATACCGAGGCGCTTTTATCTTAGTTAGTCATGACTTGGATTTTGTTGAGGGGGTCGGCGTCAGCCAAAATCGTATTCAGCTTTAACCTTGATACTAACGACCGCTGAGCTTAGATAGGCGAGTATTGTTGCGGATACTCGCCTTTCTCGATTGAGACAAGTACACTACGCGCCTCGAACATCTAATCATAAGGCTAAGGTTTGCATACTCTAGAACAATTAAAATCAGGGCAACTTAAAGGTATTAAGCGCTTAAAACTATCAGAAGGTCTCACTGAGTTTCCATTAGAAATCTTGGATCTCGCCGATTCACTAGAGATTCTGGATCTTTCCGGAAATCAGCTATCAGACTTACCTGAAGAGTTATCACAGCTTACTCACCTGCGTATTATCTTTGCGTCGAATAACCTGTTCACGCATCTTCCTGATGTTCTTGGGTCACTTCCTAAGCTTGAAATGATCGGTTTCAAGACCAACCAAATCAAAATCGTAAGCGAAGCGTCTCTGCCACCTCAATTGCGCTGGTTGATCCTGACCGACAACGACATCGAAGTTCTACCGAACTCACTAGGTGAAAGACCACGAATGCAAAAGCTGGCACTCGCAGGCAACCAGATTCGCGCTTTACCTGAGAGTATGAAAAAGTTAGCCAACCTCGAACTGGTCCGCTTGTCTGCAAACCAACTAACGGAATTCCCAGAGTTCCTTATCAAGCTACCAAAACTGGCTTGGCTAGCGTTTGCAGGTAACCCATTTTGCAAACACCCTAGCAGCTTAGATAGCGTGCCTGCGGTTAGCTCTCAAAGCTACTCGCTGAATCAAGTACTTGGTCAAGGCGCATCTGGCGTGATCTCTCATGCAAGCTGGCTAAACAGCGACTTCGATTTCCCACAGGAAGTGGCGGTTAAAGTGTTTAAAGGCGAAGTCACCAGTGACGGCTACCCACATGATGAACTTGAAGCGTGCCTGCAAGCTGGTCACCATAACAACTTGGTAAAATCTATCGCCCAAGTAGAGGAACAAGATTACCTAGCATTGGTGATGGAACTCATTCCAAGCAGCTACTACAACCTAGGGCTACCACCAACACTAGAGACTTGCACTCGCGATACTTTCCCTGAAGGTTTCGAACTTCCTATCTCGCAAATCGACAACATCGTTACTCAGATGATCGATGTATTTAATCACCTGCATGACAACAAGGTTTGTCACGGTGATTTGTACGCGCATAACACTCTAGTCAATGAACAAGGCCAAATGATCTTTGGTGATTTTGGAGCAGCGACCATCTACGGTTACCTAACTGAAGAGCAGCAGCAAGGCATTCGACGCATCGAAGCTCGATCTCTCAAGTACTTTATTGATGACCTACTAACGGTTTGTGCCAAGCAAGATGTTGGAAGTGAACTTTACTCACGTCTAACAAATTTTGAAGCATAAACGCAGCAGATAAACCGAGTTGATAGAATGCTAACGCTCGGTTAGCTTCGCACAAATAACAAAGCCAACAATGATGTTGGCTTTTTGTTTTTTTAGAGGCTCGCTCACTTAATCAAGCTCGTAAGAAACAACGTAAAGCTGAGAAATACCTGGGTAGATATCTTGAATCACATCTTTCAACACTTGCAGTGTCATGTTCTCTTGTTGTGCATGGAACTCACCCAGCTCATCAAACAGAATCGGTTCTACGCTAATAATTTTAAGATTACAGAATACGCGCCCTTCTTCTAACGTTGATACTTCAACAACGCTACCCGGTTGGTAATCACGCTCTGATTCATCGCGAATGGTAATGGTCTTTTTGCCAGAAAGGATGTCAGCTTCAAAACGTTCGAAGAACGTCATAGTGGTTGGTGCGGTCATTTATTCAGTCGCTCAACATTAAAGGTTAGGCAGATGTTATATACCAGAATGCCTATTCAAGCGAATAAAAATTAGATGCGAGATGCGAGATGCGAGATGCGAGATGCGAGATGCGAGATGCGAGAGAATATGGCAAAGATAAATTACAGGCAATAAAAAAGGAGAACCGAAGTTCTCCTTTTCTTAAACCTTAAAGCTAACTCTAAATTATAGAGATGCTTTCGCTTTTTCAACTAGAACAGCGAATGCTGCTTTGTCGAATACTGCGATGTCAGCAAGAATCTTACGATCGATCTCGATAGATGCTTTCTTAAGACCGTTGATGAAACGGCTGTAAGATAGACCATTTTGACGAGATGCCGCGTTGATACGTGCAATCCAAAGTTGACGGAATTGACGTTTCTTGTTACGACGGTCACGGTAAGCGTATTGACCAGCTTTGGTAACTGCTTGGAAAGCTACGCGGTAAACACGTGAACGTGCACCGTAGTAACCTTTAGCTTGTTTTAGAACTTTCTTATGACGTGCACGAGCTTGTACACCACGTTTTACGCGAGGCATTATGCTTCTCCTAAACTAAACGAATTTATAAACTAAAAAGAATTAAGCGTATGGCATCATACGTAGAACTTGAGCAACTTCACACTTAGGAAGGATCGAGTTCGGACGTAGCTGACGCTTGTTCTTAGTAGTACGCTTAGTCAGGATGTGACGTTTACCAGCGTGCTTAAACTTAATACCACCAGCAGTTTTCTGGAAACGCTTAGCAGCACCTTTGTTGGTTTTCATCTTAGGCATGATGAATAACTCCGCATTGTTGAGTTGTTAATAACATAGTAATTAGGGCGAATAAAACCCCGCAACCAGAGGCTGCAGGGTTTAATTACTTGCAAAGCCGTTAATTACTTCTTTTTAGGGGCCAATACCATGATCATCTGGCGACCTTCAATTCTCGTTGGGAAAGATTCGACTACTGCAAATTCTTCAGTATCCACTTTCAAACGATTAAGAACGTCAACACCGATGTCTTGGTGAGCCATTTCGCGGCCACGGAAGCGAATTGTTACCTTCACTTTGTTGCCGTCTTCAAGGAAACCAGTCAGGTTGCGTAGTTTTACCTGATAGTCTCCAATATCAGTTCCAGGACGGAATTTAACTTCCTTAATCTGAACCTGCTTTTGCTTTTTCTTCTGCTCTTTCGCAGCTTTGCTCTTCTCGAAGAGGAACTTACCGTAGTCCATCACACGACAAACTGGCGGCTCGGCGTTAGGGCTGATCTCTACTAGATCCATACCAGCTTCATTTGCAGCTTCCATCGCTTCTGCGATTGATACTACACCAACAGCTTCGCCATCTGCGCCAGTTAGACGCACTTCACGAACGCCACGAATGTCACCGTTTAAACGGTGCTGGTTTTGTTTGGCCGGTTGTTGGCCACGTCTTCCGCCTTTAATAGCTATTCCTCCAGATTGAGCTTACGGCTTGAAACCTCAGCTTGGATGTATGAAATAAAGTCATCCACTTTAAACTTGCCAAGGTCTTTACCTTTACGTGTACGTACTGCAATTTCGCCGGCTTCCATTTCTTGGTCACCACACACAAGCATGAACGGTACACGTTTCAAAGTATGTTCGCGGATTTTAAAGCCAATCTTCTCATTTCTCAAGTCTGCTTTGACTCTAAATCCACTTTTTTGCAGTTTTTTCGTAATTTCTTGTACATATTCAGACTGTTTGTCTGTAATGCCCATTACAACTGCTTGTTCTGGCGCCAACCACGTTGGGAAGAAGCCAGCATATTCTTCAATAAGAATACCGATGAAACGCTCTAGTGAACCTAAAATCGCGCGGTGAATCATAACTGGCGTGTGACGCTCGTTATCTTCACCTACGTAAGTTGCACCTAAACGCTCTGGTAATGCAAAATCGAGTTGCACTGTACCACATTGCCATGCACGGTCCAAACAATCATGCAAAGTAAATTCAATCTTAGGTCCGTAGAACGCACCCTCGCCTTCTTGAATCTCGTATGCAATCTCCATTGATTCTAGTGCAAGCTTAAGGTCAGCCTCAGCACGGTCCCACATTTCATCAGAACCTACACGTTGCTCTGGACGAGTAGACAGCTTAACAACAATGTTTTCGAAACCGAAAGTTGTGTAAGTGTCGTAAACCATTTCAATACAAGCTTTAACTTCTTGTTGAACTTGGTCTTCAGTACAGAATACGTGAGCGTCATCTTGAGTAAAACCACGAACACGCATGATGCCGTGAAGCGCGCCAGACGGCTCGTTACGGTGACATGAGCCAAACTCAGCCATACGTAGCGGTAGATCACGGTAAGACTTAAGACCTTGGTTGAAGATCTGTACGTGACCCGGGCAGTTCATTGGTTTGATAGCGTATTCACGGTTCTCTGAAGACGTTGTGAACATCGCTTCTGCGTATTTGTCCCAGTGACCAGAACGTTCCCACAGTACACGGTCCATCATTAGTGGGCCTTTTACTTCTTGGTAATCGTATTCAGTCAGTTTTTGACGTACAAACACTTCTAGTTCACGGAAAATAGTCCAACCGTTGTGGTGCCAGAACACCATGCCTGGTGCTTCTTGCTGCATGTGGAATAGATCCAATGCTTTACCAATCTTGCGGTGGTCACGCTTAGCCGCTTCTTCTAGACGAACTAGGTGAGCTTTGAGCGCTTTTTTATCATGGAATGCAGTACCGTAGATACGTTGAAGCATCTTGTTGTCACTGTTACCACGCCAGTAAGCACCCGCTACGTTTAGTAGTGTGAAGTGCTGACAGAAACCCATATGTGGTACATGTGGACCACGACACATATCGATGTATTCTTCATGGTGGTATAGGCCTGGACGGTCGTCTTTAGAAACGTTCTCGTCTAGGATTTCCATTTTGTATGTTTCGCCGCGAGCTTCGAAAGCATCACGCGCTTCCTGCCAGCTAACTTTCTTCTTAACAACCTGGTACTTGGTCTTCGCTAGCTCTTTCATGCGCTTTTCGATCTTTTCTAGATCTTCTTGCGTTAGAGAGTGCTCAAGGTCGATATCGTAGTAGAAACCGTTATCGATAGTAGGACCGATCGCCATTTTAGCTTCTGGGAAAAGCTGCTTAACCGCGTGGCCTAATAGGTGAGCACAAGAGTGACGAACGATCTCAAGACCATCAACTTCATCTTTAGCTGTGATGATTTCTAGGCTTGCATCGTTTTCGATAAGATCACAAGCATCAACACGTTCGCCATCAACACGACCAGCAATGGTTGCTTTCGCAAGACCAGGACCGATTGATAGGGCAACATCTAGAGTTGATACAGGGTTGTCAAATTGACGCTGACTACCGTCAGGAAGAGTAATAATTGGCATTATTTGTCCTTTACAGTGGTGTTGCACACCAAGCAACACATGAAAGTTATTTAATATATTTAATTCAACAAGTTAGGAAACTTGGTGGGGATATATGTAAGAATTGGTACAAATTCAGGTACAAATACAGATGCACTTTCATTTATTCCAAGCACATTGTAACGAATTAACATGAAATGACAATAACGTACTGAGCAAGAGGTTTAGGAAACATCTGACCTTCACTGACCGAATACGGTTATTCTGCTGCTTTGATTTAAAATCTCAACACTTCTAATATGAATTCATCATGCGCTTGACATGGTGTACATGGAAGAGGAAACATCAGTTTGAGCACAAATCGGCATGTCTGCTGATGATAAGCCTCTTGATTGCAACGGCGTTGAATTGAAGAAAGATGACGACGTAACAGTCATAAAAGACCTTCCAGTTAAAGGTACTAACCAAGTTACCAAACAAAGCACGGGGATACGTAGCATAAGCCTTGATGACGATCCTAAGCTTGTTTCTGGTAAGGCAAACGGTGGTCAGTCAATGTATGTAATCGCTGAATACTGTCGTAAGAAATAGTTACTGTTTACAGCTCTAACTTTAAAAAGTTGTTCATATTTGTTGAGCGCCTTTTTTGTATCGGTGGAATATATTGCCTGTTCCACCCTTCAAATTGTCCCCAAGATAATAACTGGTTTCGCCCGATGATACCAACATCGGGGTTTAACCGTTTCTGATCCCTCAAAAAGCCATCACCTCTACCCGACTAAATCCCCCTTAGCTCCCACAACTGATCTGTAAACTGAATCTTTTCAATGTTGATTAATACGTTCATCCCATCACGATCGGTGCTCATGTCATTCAATTGAATCTTGCCTTCTCCTAAATCATGGATTAGATACTCACTTCGCGCACCGTGAACAATCACAGTATTGATTCCTGTATTGCCCGTTACACGGTTGTCATGACCATTGAGTTCTATGTTCGTGTCCTTACTTCCGCTCAAAGATAGTTTGGTGAGATATTGTGAGTGATGAGTATATGGCACTGTAGAGTCATAGCGCATTTTAAAAGTACCAGTGAAGGTATCTGCAATGTATGCGTCATAGGTTAATGTTGGCGAGAAAATCTGTTCGGTTATGTAAAGAGCGCTAGGATCTTCAGTAGAGAAATCACTGCGAGTTTTTACACTGTACAGGTCCCACATACCGTTACCACTATATGCTCCCCAAAGGCCATAGTAGCTATCGATGATGGCAGCAAAGTACTCCTGGTCAACGCTGACTTCTTGTTTCCACTCTCTCAGAATATCTTCAGGTGGCGTGTAAGATTGATTTAACGCTTGCTTCTGAATGGTATTCAATTCTCGTTGGAATTCAGGCAGTGCCGTCCCATTCCCTTCTGGAGTATTGAGCACACCAATACCATAGTCATGCACTAAATGAAGAATCTCTTCATAGGAAGCATCTCTATGTTCTTCATAGTCTTGTCGAACATACCAATCACCGCCTTCGACCTGAATTTCATCTTCAAAGAGTGGCTGTCCATCTAGATCATCATTATATTTAGGTTCATCGTGATAGTTCATCAACTTCAAAACTGCACCATTATTCGCCATAGCATTAGCGATATCACGCTTAGAATACTTATCGCCATATTTTGTACCGGCAACTGGGGTTAGATAATGATTCAGCACATTAAATGCCTTGACGATTTGATACTCACTCAGGCGGTCCATGATTATGATATGAATTGACTTACCATTCGGAGCTTTCACTGAAACGTATCGGTTATAACCCGCTTTAGCGTAATCGGCGAACTGTAAAGGTACAGCCTCAATCGATATGCCGTGAACTCGAGATGCTGTGCCAGTTGTTGGCAAGGATGTTGGCTTACTATGACTTGAACTATTACAGCCGGAAAATAAAACAGCCGTGGTCACGGCTGCCAAAGATAGAATTTTCATTACATCCTCTCTTACGCTCAACTCAACGAGCTGCCATTGTACGAGAAAAGGGGTCACTTAAACGTGATGATAATAACTACAAGACGTTCGCATACAATCTCTTACAATAAGCATTCCTTACAATACCCACCACTTCGGCAAACACGGCTCTGCCCCAAAACTTTTTAGATCAAATGCTCTACACATTTTAGGGGCGTGCGTTTTACCTACCAAATCTAATCAGACGAAAGAAGATAAGACCATGCTCATATGGAGTGCAATCAGGGTGAAAATCGTATTGCTCGGAATCCGCCGGAGTTATTCGGAAACTTTCGGTAATTTCTGAAATCCACATGCAAGACGCTAGGCAATACGGGCTGAGATTGAACGTGAGTATAATTAGCGTTACCATTAGTTGCATATAATTGCGGAAAAAATCCGTCTAATAAGCGTTATATACTTCAAGGATGATGATGAAAAAAGTAGTACTTTCAATATATTGCTTAATGGCGTTTAGTCAGGCTAATGCTGACGTCAAGCTAGACTTTCCCTTCCAGAAAAAGTTTGAAGTGTATGAGATTAGCGGGAATAGTGTTGAAGAAATTAAGCGCTCATTTAACGCTAGACCTGAGTTTCTCGTAAATGAAGGTTTTGACGGGTACACCGCGTGGAAATACGACTTCCATACGGATGATGATTCTTGCGAAATTCATGAATTTGAGCTTGAAGTTACCTATACACTTCCGAAGTTCGAAATGTCTAAGACTTCAGATGAGTCAGCTGAGGGGGTTCGCCCATATCTTGAGAAGCTCTATCGTCATGAACAGATTCATTGTGCGCTTGCAGTTAAGTCGCTGCACGAAATGTATTTAGCCTTCAAACGAGGGCAGCGTGGAGGGTGTAGTAGCGCAAATGATAGAGTCATTGAGCTTGAAGGTGATTTGGTGGAAAGTAATGCTCTGTTTGACATTTATACGTCGCATGGAGAAATTGAATTAGCAGAGTCTCCTTTTGGTGAGGGGCCTTACTTAAAAGTATGCGAAATACCTTTCGCGCCAATGTCACCACGCATATAACAAATAAGGATTAAGCGTTGCGTAGCCAACGTTAAATCCCAAGTGTTGAACAAGCCCGAGCCTCTATATAAGTAAATAGTGCGATCTGCTCTAGAGGGGCGGCGAACTTGGTGCTTTTCTCATTGCAAGCGCGGCCTTCGAAAGGCAAATGTTTCGACACATCATTCGGTGCGACCTGCACGTCAGTTTTGCTATTTGCTACACCTGTATTTATTCATGGTTTACTAATGTTCGATTTTCCGAAACGCATTTTTGTCCAAAAATGAGCTTAAAAGCGCTCAAACTTTAGCTTAAAAAATAGCCAATTCTACCAGTTTTAATTGCAAAAACGATCATCATTATTGTTATGACAATAAAGCCTTTTACTTGCGGCCCAACACCTCAGTTTTACTATGGAATGGACTTACACGGAGAGGTTTAAACTATGAGATCGGAACAAATCGCAATTCGTCGTTTCAATTTGGTAGAGATGCACTTGAGCTTGTGCTTTCTCGAATTATGTCTCGCGCACATGATCGTATGCTTGAAAATCTAGACTATTCCGCTTCGGCGGATTGCTGGATTTCGACAAACACGGCAGATCAATGGTTGAGTGATATAGAGAAGAGCATTGTCTATAGTTATACGGAAACTTTCGCCAATTTCTTAAGTTGACATCCTAGACGCTATGTACAGATGCCGGCATTCTATTGAGTGTGAGTGTCACACACGTTATGTGAATAATGTTACTTAAGTTGAGGTTTGGACAGTAATGGCGTATTTTTGTGCTAGACAAGCAATTAGCTTGAATGTAGAGGTAGGTTATGCAGGAGGTTCTATTGAGATCTCAAACTAGTCAAAAAAGTAAAATTCTTGAAATTCCTTTTACTTACGACCTAAAAAAAATGGAAAAAGCTGTTCACAGTAAGCGTACAGGAGTACCAAAAATGAAATCATTTGAGGACTTTGAGAAGTGGTTGGAAAGCTAGAGTATTAATTTCTGAAAATATTTTAGAAACGTCAGAAATGCGCAAGGACAAGGTCAAAAAGTCCGTAACAAAGCTTCAGATGATGTTGACACAAATGATCCTGAGTTTATCGCAAAGGTTAAGTTTGCACAGCAGCATTCCATCTGGCATTTTCATGTTGGCTTCTATGACTTTGGTTATGATCTTAAAGGTTATGAAGTGTCCAAAATGGTGAGCTGATTTCCCAATGGGTAATTCATTAGTAGTCCGTTCCACAACTCAACTTAACGTACTTCTTCTCCTTTCTTTGTTGTAAATCCATCACACAGGGTGCGTAATAAACTTACTTTCTTAGGCATAAATTTACGCCTTAGATCCTGAAAAATATCTCTTTCTATTTTATATGTTCTCAAAGGTAATATTATCACTTTGAAGCTATATAGCAAAAGGGCTGAGGCGCGATATTAAGTGCAGTTTTGCCCCTGAATTTTTCACAAAAATCACACCAGTTATTCAGTGCAGTTTTAACCCTGCATTTTTCACAAAAACAGAACGCATCAACCGTTACCACCATCTTCTTAACCACCATCAATACCTCGTATAAATCACATAAATAAAAACCATGTCATTCACACAGTTCAGCAACAAAAAATCCTGATAATTATATATTTTTCAATCACTTAAACTAAAAAGCACAATACTCTCTGCTAAACTGTTCTTAATGCAAACTTTAGCCCTCATACTCCGCATTAAGCAGCATGGCCGTTCCTAGTTCGTTTACCTTTCAGTGTACGCCACGTTGTAATCATTGAAGCATTATGACCTTTAATATCAATCACTTATGGAAATTCGTCACCAAAAACTACGTTCATTCTGCTAAAATGCACTTAATGCGCACCTCCCAACCCAATGATCCTCACTAGGCTGCATGACTTTTCCAAATTCGTTTACCGATCAATGAACAAGAAAACCTTAACTCGCGCTCTTTTGATATGACGGTAAATCTTAACGATGTAACGGTAGCTGAGACTATGAAACTGTATGTTGCCGGTGGACATGCAACCGCTGAAAAAATCATCTTAATACTATCGATGTGATTTTTGCTCAAGGCGAAACTGCATCAGAGGTTACCTCACTTTCATTTGACGATGTGTATCAATAATTTTGCACATATTCGCGCCATTAAAAAACGAAGACGGTATCAAGGTGTTGAGCCTGTGGTTTTCTGTCATTCACTAGTAAATCGCATTGAGGTTGTTTACTAATATTGAGTCGAGCGATACACCAAGTTCAACATATTCTCCAGCAGGTGATTCCCATGATGTTAATGAGCAAGACATACTAGTAGGAGACAAAGGGAGGATATTCATAACTAAAGTCCGAATAATTCATATTACTGTGTAAATACACAGCAATATGAACTGTTTGGTCAATTTTCAGAGATGGATGATGAGAAGCTTACAAGGTACGTCACCGTTACGCATCACGCTCGAAAGCTAAGTAGAATATTAGCTAGATCTCGTCATACCAGTAGTGGTGGCCATAGAGCCCGAAAGATTTTTATTTCGCGAGGGTTAGCCGCGCTTGTGCTCTATAACATGCCAGAAGAACTTAGTTTAACTTTCGGGATCACACAGAATTAGACATATACACTATCGATCAATACTCCAATGTGGCATATTGCTGACCTATATTTTATATTCAATGGTTTTTCTAATGAATAAATGCCTCCTTGTATCTATATGTCTTCTTGCTTCTACAAATATACACGCTGATGAAACGCAACCTATTGATTGCTCATACCTTTCAGGGCAATGGACTGCTACAAACTCTTCTAGTTTAATCATGTATGTTACAGACCCCCAATCTGGCTCTTGTGGTACAGACTGCACAACGTTAACTATGAGCTACTCATTAACGCCGGATGTAGAACATACCTCGAAAATCTACTGCCATGAGGGGCAAGCTGGAGTCAGCAATAAAGGCCCAATGGTTTTCTCATTTGAAGGTGCGCAAGGTGGACACTCTATTGGAACTTTTAATAGACAGCTGAACTTACTTTGGGCTGGCGTCTTACCAAAAGATAAAAACCGAAACTGGATACCTCAGATGGACAGTTACTGGTTCGAGAAAAATAAGAGCTAGATTATCAATACAAAAATGCCGTCCAAGTGACGGCATTTCTTTTTGATAACTTATACTCACAGAAAATGAATAGACGCAAGTGTGTCAACTTCACATCGACTCAATTGTCGTTATAGCCAAATTGCCTAGAAGCTAATACATTCTTCCAATAGGATTCTCTCGCTAATATTTCGTCTTTTGTTTTGTGTGTATCAGCAATCTCTAAGATAGAGTATTGAAAGTTATCCGCGTACGTCATACCTTTATCATTCAAAAGAATATAGAGCTGATTATTGCCACCATGACCAGTATAAGAGTAGTCGCACCACCTTTGCCAAAGTCCGTACTCACCTGTTGCACTACCCACGTAAAGCTTCCCAGTTGCAAGGTCTGTTATCAGGTAAATACCTGATACACTTGATAAGGCGGAGCGCCAGTCACTAATTTGGTGTTTAACGATGATATCAAGGTGGGTCTTGGAGAGGCTTGTCTGCTGATATCCTTGGAAGCTCTCTACTACTCTTTGAGCTGTGATTTCTTTTACTACGATACTTTCAGACCAGTTTTCTGCGATCAAGTAAGACTGACGACCTGAACGAGTGAAAGAGACCTTTAAACGGCCGTAGTATAACTCAAACTCAGGAACTAACTTAGTTGTGTAGTCGTAATGATCTTCATTCCATGTGTCTGATATTGATTCATAGATGCCAGCCAAAAGCCAAGTATCATGCTCAGGAAGCTGGAGCAGCGATACAATATATTCCCGATTAAAGTTTCTTTTCGATTGATAAGATTGCCACTCTTCAAAGTCACCAGCAAGGTAAACGTCCAGTGGGTTTTGCTCCCCGTTCCAGACAGCCAAGTGTATCTTACATTTCGTCGGAGTGATTTTTGCATTTACTGCTTGTAAGAATGTGAATAGATCCATGTGATACAACTTTTTATAATAAATTTAATCAATACTATCATCCACTTATAGGAATCAGTGGTGAATCTAATTCAACAGAAGGTGATGGGATCAAAAAAGCCGGACAGTTAAGTTCGGCTTTGAAATCGTATTATCTCTATTAATAGACAGAGCGACTACTAACAGAGAGACAATTACGCACTCATTATTCTTGAAACTGCATTGCGGATGTCCGAGTCGGCCGCGTTAGCAAGCAGAGTGAACGAGATGTATTGGTCACCGCGGAAGCTCAGTGAGCGGTCAATCTCGGCTAAACAGTGAACCATAGAACCATCTACGATGAATGACAGCTCGATTTCTTTGTTATTCATGAAGCCGCCGCTACGAAATTCAATCTCTTGGTAACAACCCGAGCGTGAAGCGAAGGTGCTTCCTTTCAAGTAGCCCTTCTCTACGTCTGCTTTCACCATTGCCATGCCCGAAGCTTCAACACCTTGAATGATTTTCGCGACTGTTGGCAATGGGTGAACAGAGATGAAATCACGGTCTTTAGGGTCAATCGCGAAGCCGATATCTAGGTTGGTTTCTACCCAAACATGGCACTGATTCATTTTTGCGTTCAACGCAGTCACTGGCGTTTCATCATTCAGTTTAAGACGAAATGGCACCAACTTAGTTTCGCCGGGTTGAATCACAAACGGCTCTACAGCTTGAATGCGGCCAAGTGAAAAGGTTTCGTAGCTGGTGCTATCTTCTGTTTCCACTTTCACTTCTGTGTTGAGCACCAAGTTAATCATGTCGATTTGTTGCTCAACATCGCCACCAATGATGTGAACGTTGCCAGACAACTCGCCGCCTTGGAAAACATCAATATTATCTAAGACGGTATCGACCTTAGCTGCACCTATGCCTAGCGAGGCCTTTAATTTCTTAAACATATTCTTTCCCTTTGTAATTATTTGATTAACTGAGGCATGTTGACAATTTGCGACACTTACCGCACAGAATCAAGACATTTGCGCTATCTATGTTGAACAAGCTCACATCCTCTGAGGAAATGTTGAAATCGTGAAAAAATCCGCTACTCTATTTGTATAGTCAAATAAGGTTTCATTATGTCGAAAGCGCCGCTCTACCTGCAAATAAAACAGTTCATAGACGATAAGATCAGCAATGGTCATTGGCCAGTTGGCTATCAAATTACCACGGAACTTGAACTCACAGAGCAGTTCAACGTAAGTAGAATGACGGTGAATAAAGCCATTCGAGATCTTGTGTCTGAAGGCAAGCTTATTCGAAAACCAAGACTGGGCACTTTTGTGTGTGAACCACAGGAAAAAGCGCAATCTCCCCTACTTGATATCAACAACATCGCACAAGAGATCAAAGACCGAGGCCAAACTTACACAAGCCATGTGATCAAGCACGATAGTATCAAGGCTGATGAAAGCACCGCTACACGGTTAGGTGTGATGATCAATGCGGAAGTCTTCTATAGTGAGATCATCCACTTTGCCGACAACACACCGATACAGCTAGAAGCGCGCTGGGTAAACTCACAAGCTGCTCCCCAATACTTGGAGCAAGACTTTTCAACCTCAACACCGAATGAATACCTTTCCAAAAGTTGCCCACTGAGTGCGATTGAACACACGGTAGAGGCCATCATTCCAGACTTTAATATCCGTCAGGCATTAAAACTAACGGAATCAGAACCTTGCTTGCTTCTCAATAGAAGAACATGGAGCAAGGAACGCCTTATCAGTTTTGCATTACTCTACCACCCTGGCTCTAAGTACAAATTAAGCTCTAAGATAGTTTTAGATTAAAGAATATCATCCTGATCGCCGATCACATTTTTGCAACATCAACTTGATTCGGGTCAGTATTTAGCCTATTTATTTGTATATACATTTATTATTTAGCAAAGATCTAGGTGATTATGAATTTGATCCTCAAAAATGCGCGAGTGGTTTCGATGAGCTCGGGAGCCGACGGTTATCAACCTTCCTCCCCGCAAGATATCGTTATCGAAAACGGTAAGATCGTATCCCTGTCACACTCAAGCGATGAGTCACTTCATTGTGAAACTGCGAGTGCTAGCCGCTCTGTTGATCACATCATCTACGACTGCAAAAACAAACTCGTTACCCCTGGGCTGATTGATTGCCACACACACCTTGTGTTTGCAGGTAATCGCGCCAATGAATTTGAACAACGTCTTAATGGTGTCTCCTACACCGACATCGCAAAACAAGGTGGTGGTATTTTAGCGACGGTAACGGCGACACGAGCCGCGCAAGAAGCCGAACTGGTTGAAATGGCGCTGCCTAGATTAGACGGTCTTCTACGAAGTGGTGTCACCAGCGTTGAAGTAAAGTCTGGCTATGGCTTAACGCTTGATGACGAACTTAAGATGCTACGTGCTGCTAAAGCCCTAGAAAACCACCGTCGTATTAAGGTCACCACCACACTACTTGCAGCACACGCTGTACCACCAGAATATAGAGAACAACCGGATCGTTACGTTGATCTGGTATGCCAAGAGATCATCCCCAAGGCTGCAGAGCAAGGCTTAGCCGACGCAGTCGACGTATTCTGCGAATCGATCGGCTTCAACCTAGAACAAACCGAGCGTGTATTTGCGGCCGCTAAAGAACATGGATTGGCGATCAAAGGCCACACAGAACAGCTTTCTAATATGGGTGGCAGTGCGCTTGCTGCTAAATACGGTGCTCTCTCTGTTGATCATGTGGAGTACTTAGATGAAGCCGGAGTAAAAGCGCTGGCCGAATCAGGTACTGTCGCCACCTTATTACCGGGCGCTTTTTACTTTTTGAAAGAGACTCAACAGCCACCAATTTCCCTACTTCGCGAGCACAACACCCCAATGGCAATCGCGACCGACTTAAATCCCGGCACTTCTCCTTTTGCTGACTTAACACTGATGATGAATATGAGCTGTACCCTATTTGGCACAACCCCAGAAGAAGCATTACGCGGGGTAACTTGCCATGCAGCTGCCGCCATTGGCGAGTCGCAAAACAGAGGCAAAATTGAAGTGGGTTACTCTGCTGATTTGGCTATTTGGAATATCGATCATCCAGCCGATCTAAGCTATCAAGTTGGCGTACCTCATTTGCATAAGCGCATTGTTAATGGCGAGGTCTGTCATGACTCAATCTAAATCCAATAGCACTAACGCAACTGCAGTCACCACTCACAACTTTGTGTGGACGGGACGTAATGATCTTGAAGATGGCGAGCTCGGTACTCGCGTTCATCACATTACCAAACAAGTACAAAGTAATATTTTAAATGAAGGGCTTACTGACAACGCTGTTGCCTTGGTTGGTTTCGCCAGCGATGCCGGTGTTGCAAGAAATAAAGGACGTATTGGCGCAAAACAAGCACCTAATTTGATTCGCCAAGCTTTAGCTAATATGGCTTGGCACAATGATGCACGCATTGCTGATCTTGGCGATATCGAATGTAACGATGATCAATTAGAAATGAGCCAGAGACAGTGCGCTACTGTGATTGCCAATGCGCTATCAACCAACAAAGTGATTACCCTTGGCGGTGGTCACGAAGTCGCTTGGGCTTCTTTCCAAGGCCTAGCTGAGCATCTTCACAGAACTCAATCAGTTCACAAACCTAAGATAGGCATCGTTAACTTTGATGCTCACTTTGACCTTCGTGAATTTGAAAGCGACATTGCTGACGTCAAGCCAAGCTCAGGCACACCCTTTAATCAGATTAGCGAATACTGCCATGCACATCAGTGGCCATTTCAATACGCTTGCCTAGGCGTAAGTGCTGCCAGCAATACCAAAGCGCTGTTCAATAAAGCCGACCAACTTGATGTGTGGTACGAACATGATCGCGATATCACCCAAGTAAACCAAATAGCTCAACTGGTTAAGTTGCAAAAGTTCATCACTGATTGTGATTACCTCTATCTCACTATTGATCTCGATGTCTTCCCTGCGGCGACTGCGCCGGGTGTCAGTGCCCCAGCGGCAAGAGGCGTCAGCTATGAAGCGCTCGCGCCTTTCCTAGAACAGATTTTTAAACACAGTGAGAAACTCATTATCGCGGACATTGCGGAATACAACCCAGACTACGACGTCGATGGCCAAACGGCTCGATTGGCGGCTCGTTTGTGTTGGGATATTGCCAGTGCAATGGCCAGTGAATAAACCAGCTATACAGATAAATACAACTACAACGATAACAACGATATAACGTGAAACAGAAGGAATTTCAAAATGACGGAACACCACAACAGTGACCCTCGTCTCGACACGGCTCGCGAAATTCGCGCACCTCATGGCACAACTTTGCGCGCAAAATCTTGGTTAACAGAAGCACCACTACGTATGCTGATGAACAACCTAGATCCTGATGTGGCAGAACACCCGCATGCACTGGTTGTGTATGGTGGTATTGGTCGTGCAGCACGCGATTGGAAATGTTACGACAAGATTGTTGAAGTATTAGAGCGTTTAGAAGACGACCAAACACTACTTGTTCAATCGGGTAAACCTGTAGGCGTGTTCCCGACTCATAAAAACGCACCTCGCGTGTTAATCGCTAACTCGAACCTTGTTCCACATTGGGCAAACTGGGAACACTTCAACGAGCTCGATAAAGAAGGCTTGATGATGTATGGCCAAATGACCGCAGGTAGCTGGATCTACATCGGATCACAAGGCATAGTTCAAGGTACTTATGAAACCTTTGTCGCTATCGCGAAGAAACACTTCCAAGGCGAAGCAAAAGGCAAGTGGGTACTTACAGGTGGCCTTGGCGGCATGGGTGGTGCTCAACCTCTTGCAGCGACCATGGCTGGCTTCTCAATGATTGCGGTTGAGTGTGATGAATCACGCATCGATTACCGTCTGCGTACTGGTTATGTAGACAAGAAAGCCACCAGCTTAGATGAAGCGATGGCTATCATTAAAGAGTCTGACACACCTATTTCTGTTGGTCTGTTGGGTAACGCTGCGGATGTGTTCCCTGAGTTAGTAGAGCGCAACATCACGCCAGATGTCGTAACAGACCAAACCTCGGCGCACGATCCTCTGAATGGCTACTTGCCTCAAGGTTGGACGATTGAGAAGGCTGCGCAAGAGCGTACCATTGATGAAGCGAAAGTCGTTAAAGCAGCTAAGCAGTCCATGGCGATTCAAGTTCAAGCGATGCTTGACCTGCAATATCGCGGAGCTGCAACCGTGGACTATGGCAACAATATTCGTCAAATGGCATTGGAAGTAGGCGTAGAGAACGCGTTTGATTTCCCAGGTTTCGTTCCTGCTTATATTCGTCCACTGTTCTGTGAAGGTATCGGTCCTTTCCGTTGGGCTGCTCTATCTGGCGACCCAGAAGACATCTACAAAACAGACCAAAAAGTAAAAGAGCTGATTCCAGACAATCCTCACCTGCATAACTGGCTAGATATGGCGCGTGAACGCATTCAGTTCCAGGGTCTACCGGCACGTATCTGCTGGGTAGGTTTGAAAGATCGTGAACGCTTAGGCCAAGCCTTCAATGAAATGGTGAAAAATGGCGAGCTGAAAGCACCAGTCGTTATCGGTCGTGACCACCTAGATTCAGGTTCGGTTGCAAGTCCAAACCGTGAAACAGAAGGCATGATGGATGGTTCAGATGCCGTATCAGATTGGCCTCTATTGAATGCACTGCTAAACACAGCTGGCGGCGCAACTTGGGTTTCTTTACACCATGGTGGCGGCGTTGGTATGGGCTTCTCGCAACACTCAGGTATGGTGATTTGTTGTGACGGCAGTGAAGATGCTTCACAGCGTATTGCACGCGTACTTCACAATGATCCAGCAACAGGCGTTATGCGTCATGCGGATGCGGGTTACGACATTGCTAAGCAGTGTGCGAAAGAAAAGAAACTTGATTTACCTATGCTAAACGAAGAACTTCGTCGCCTTTAATGTCTGGAGAGAACATGTTGAATTTATTACTTAAACCAGGGCATCTAGGTCTATCTGAACTACGTAAAATCAGCCGCAGTCCGGTGAATTTGTCGCTCGACTCTGCTGCTATCCCAGATATTGAAGCGAGTATGCAGGTTGTCGAACAAGTGATTGCAGAAGACCGCACTGTTTATGGCATCAACACGGGCTTTGGCTTGCTGGCGAACACCAAGATTGCTCCAGAAGATCTCGAAGTTCTACAGAAAAGCATCGTACTTTCTCACGCAGCAGGCATAGGTAAATTCATGTCTGACGAAACCGTGCGCTTGATGATGGTACTCAAGATTAACAGCTTGTCTCGCGGCTACTCAGGTATCCGACTCAAGGTAATCAATGCCCTGATCGATCTAGTGAACGCGCAAGTCTACCCTTGTGTGCCACAAAAAGGCTCAGTGGGCGCATCAGGCGACCTTGCTCCCCTTGCTCACATGAGTACTGTTCTACTTGGTGAGGGCCAAGCTCGTCACAACGGTAAAATTATCACTGGTTTAGAAGCGATGAAGATCGCGGGACTAGAGCCAATCACACTCGCTCCTAAAGAAGGTTTAGCGCTACTCAACGGTACGCAAGCATCCACCGCATTCGCCTTAGAAGGCCTATTCGCAGCAGAAGACTTGTTCGCGTCTGCGACGGTATGTGGCGCGATGTCTGTGGAAGCTGCGCTAGGTAGCCGCCGCCCATTTGATCCTCGAATTCACCGCGTTCGTGGTCACCGTGGGCAAATGGACGCTGCGTTGGCTTACCGTCATCTGCTCGACCAGAAGAGTGAGATTGGTGAATCGCACACGTGTTGTGAAAAGGTCCAAGATCCTTACTCACTGCGTTGCCAGCCTCAAGTGATGGGCGCGTGTCTACAGCAGATCCGTAACTCAGCAGAAACACTAATGGTTGAAGCAAATTCCGTATCGGACAACCCACTGGTCTTTGCAGACGATGGTGACATCATTTCGGGTGGTAACTTCCACGCAGAACCGGTTGCTATGGCCGCCGATAACCTAGCCTTAGCCATTGCTGAAATTGGTAGTTTGTCAGAGCGTCGAATGGCACTGCTGATTGATAGCGCCCTCAGCAAACTTCCACCGTTCTTAGTCGACAATGGCGGCGTTAACTCTGGCTTTATGATTGCTCAGGTTACCTCAGCAGCACTAGCTAGTGAGAACAAAACACTGGCTCATCCAGCTTCTGTAGACAGCTTACCAACGTCCGCTAACCAAGAAGATCATGTTTCTATGGCAACCTTTGCAGGTCGTCGTCTTCGTGACATGGCAGAGAACACTCGTGGAATATTGGCGGTTGAGTATTTAGCAGCAGCGCAAGGGTTGGATTTTAGAGCGCCAAACCTCTCTTCACCTCGAGTAGAAGAAGCGAAACAGATCCTGCGTGAAAAAGTCAGCTTCTACGACAAAGACCGCTACTTCGCACCGGATATCGAGCAAGCTAACTTATTGCTCAAATTATCTGTGCACAACCACTTAATGCCTGAAGGTATTTTGTGTAGCTTCTAAGTCGTGAAATAACACATCATATAATCAAGGGCTATCGATTAGCCCTTGTTGCATTGAACCAATCACCATATCCCCCTTAAAAACCTCACATACCATCCAACGTATTTATCTAATTGACTGATATATATGCAAAGTTAACTGGATAGACCATTAGATCGAAGTTAGTTAGCTATAATCCATCCCAGATTTGATGACTAATAGCGATACTATGTTTCTGACACCTTACTTTTCTACTGAAGACAATCAATTTCAATTCACTCGTGAACAAGCAAGCCACTTTGCTAAAAAAGTAGCCGGCGACTTCAACCCAATTCACGATGAAGACAACAAGCGCTTCTGTGTTCCTGGCGATCTTTTATTTGCGGTTCTTCTGCAAAAAGAAGGTATCAGCCAAAAAATGCGTTTTGATTTTTCAGGTATGGTTGGTAACGGTATTGCGTTAAGCGTTGATAATAAGTGTGAAAAAGAGAGCTCACTTATCGATGCAAATGGTAAAGAGTACCTACACATGTCTTGTGAAGGTGAGAAGAGCCACGATCAAGCTTTCATCGAGCACGTAGTAACAAACTACGTTAAGTTCTCAGGTATGAACTTTCCTCACATCATGGTTCCTCTTATGGAAGAGCAACAAATGATGATCAACTGCCAGCGCCCTCTTGTGATTTACGAGAGCATGGAAGTTGAGTTTGCTCGCCTAGACCTTTCTCACCCAGAAGTTGAATACTCTGGAGCGACGTTTGACGTTGAAGGCAAGCGCGGCATCGTGACACTGAACTTCGATTTCAAAGAAGATGGCGAAGTAGTCGGTAAAGGTGTGAAGCGCATGGTAGCAAGCGGCCTTAAGCCATACGACCAAGCTTCTGTAGACGACCTAGTATACCGCTTCAACGAACGCAAAGAGATGTTTCTAGCTCAGTTCTCAGCTGCCGCTTAAGTAAGCGAATAGAGAATTAAAAAGCCCAGCTTGATATCCTCAAGTTGGGCTTTTTTCATTCGATGCAACTGACTCATGGATGAGTATTGCTCTTGCGATGAATTCTGGTCACCCCAACCTATGACAGTTAACATCTGACCTGCATTCAAGTTATCACGGACATATCCAACGACCAGATTGACGGTAGATTCCGCAGACTTATCACTAAGCTCAATAATGGCCATGTCATTATTCGCAGGCTCTTAAGTATAATTTTCATGAGCATAAATTTGCTCAACAGAATAGCGGTGAAGCTCTGCGCCGGGCGAAGAAAGATCAGAGACACCAATGACAACTTCAAATTCTTGGTTTCTGCTTGCTTCGATACAGTGTGCTGCGGTGAGTACATATCGCTCACCAATAAAACTTGCACCGCAGAACTGCCCTTCGTAGGCGTCCACATTTTTTGAAACAAGCGCGACCATGAATGGCTAGCTACCTTTTACCGCTTCATTACCGTTAATAATTATGAGGAGAAATATCTGCCAACACTGGCATTGAAGAGAGGCCAACCGCATAAATACTTTATGGCAGCCATTTTGTCTGGATAACTTTCATTACCTAACCTTTCATTTGTTTTAATAATGACGGGTAGGTTATTTGATAAAAATTAAATATAAATGGTAAGCGAACCAAAATATGGCTTACCTTGAAACGTAACGGATATTAGTGGTTGATTAACTCATTACTCCATAGAGCAAATAAAATCCAACGCCTAATCTTTTGTTTGTAATCAACATATTCGGCACCGAATAATTACTCTAGTGCTCGCTCTTCTGGTTTGATTTGGAACTGATTGATACCAAGTTAGAAACGGAAATTGGAGGTAGCTAGCATCGTGAATTCAGATCAATAAAGCCCAGCTGATTTCATCAGGCTGGGCTTTTCGCGTTTAACTACAGGTGATAAGTTGGCTATCAGTCTTAAGCTAGCGCAAGTAGTATAGCCTACTGATCACCTTTCATCTTCATTGGTGAAAATGACTTACGCACGATCGCACCGCCTAAAAGCACAAATAACCAATGCCAAGCCAGAGAACCACCGCTGCCGCCCCCTGAGCTTTTTGCGTTTTGCATTCCTTCAGCTTTAGATATCTTTATCTCATCGGTATAAGAGAAGTTCTTGACCGTAGCTTTGTCATTTCCATTGGAACCAAACCAATCCTTCACATATTTAATCATAAAGCTATTATTGGAGTCTCTCACCATCGGTAGGTTGACCGAATCAGAAAACTCACCAGAGAAACTATCAAGTTTTTGACCATTAATATAAACCTCAACAAAATCATGATCAGCTTCAGACGATGCAGTTAGGTCAAACGAAACAGTACCAGAAGGAATCCCCTCAACAATAAGCGCTGTAGATGTACCATGGCTAATGGACGGTGAGGACAGCGTGTCACCTTCTGTAACCCAAGCTTGTGTGTTGTAGACGCCACTGTTTGGTATGCTTACATATGAACTCACCGTATTCGTTACATTTCTCGCTCCGATTACAGAAGCCGTTGATTTAACCGTTCCTACTAATTGGTCAGTATCAACGTAAATACCAAATTCATGTTTACCAAATGAATTTAGGTTATAGCTCATCACAACTTCACAGCTTTGCCCTGCAGTTAAAGTGCTACATCCGTTGTCTGTTATAACCGTGTCGTAATAAGAAACAGGATAAACATTCAAAACTTCAATATTTTGATCTGATTTGTTGGTAAATTCAAAAGTATGT